>JANOAI010000385.1:0-13865 GCA_031411055.1 Pirellulaceae bacterium | reverse complement strand
AAAAATCTAACGATTTCGTCGAAATTCATGGTAACCTCTCCCATTGGGAGAGGTCGGACGCGGTAGCGGCCGGGAGAGGGTGATCACACAACCGAGGATTTGCTGGTTTTCATCCCTATCGAGAAGACCCTCTCCCGCTCGCAAGACTCGCGACCTCTCCTGCAAGCGGGAAGAGGTTACAAAAACGATGGGATATCATGTTCCAACCAACGTCTCACAATCGCTCACGGTTATTTAGGCTGGAAAGTTCTATCGATAAAAATTTGGAATCGACAAATCAAGGACCCATCATACCTCTTCGAATTGCAGGTGATATGACGAATGCTTCGTATCCATAGTACGATCCATTTCTTCGATATCTTGTCAACGCACTAGGTTGACTGCTGGCCATATGAAGTCAGCAAGCTATGCTGTCTTTCGAAGGAATTGGTTGCGATGGACTGAATGCGACAACGTTCAGGAATTTGAAAAGCGGTGTGCTGTTGATGTGGAATCCAAGATACGCTTACCTGTCTCTCACGAAAGCTCGAATGCCGCTTACCGAGCAAAGTGGGTCACTGATTTTGTTTCGTTCCAATAGGTAGAAGTTCGATGCGAATTCGTTGCCTCTGTGCACTTAAGGATGCCGGACTATCCGATGAAACGGCCGAGTTGTTGACGGCGATGATTGTGACACCTCCTTCGGGGACGTTCGACGCATCAGAACTCGCGAATTGCAACGAAGTTCGATTTTGCCTGCTCGGCGCTATCGTGGCGGCGATGAAGCGCCATGAGTACGCGGCCGCCTTGAAGCAGCTACTGGAACGCGTCGGCCAAAAGTTACGGAAAATGTCGCCGTACGATCAAGGACGGTACTGGCACTTGAAAGGCTTCGTTGCCTGGAAATTGGATGGCTCCATCGATCGGGGGCTCCACTTTCTGATGCGCAGCGTTCAGTTGCTTCAAGACAGCGATAGTGATTGTGCAAAAGCATACTACCCACGCGTGCTCGATGTGTTCGGTCAGTTGCTGCACCACAATGGGCAATTGCAGGATGCTCGAGCTGAATTCGAATTAGCCGTCAAGCATCGCGAGGCGCTCCAAGATGAAGCTGGTTTGGCTCTCAGTCTTGGTAATCTTGGTCGCCTTTTGATTGACATGGGTGACTTTCGCGCGGCCAAGGAATGCCTGTTGAGAGATCTCAAAATCGTCGAACGCATTTCGCCAGAAATGAAGCTGCTGCGATCGGCGTTGCTCACTCAACTAGCGTCCAGCGCATTGCAACTCGAAAGCTTTGATGAGGCCAAGCAGTTTCTCGAAGAAAGTGAAAAACTCGCCGGACCCCATGGAAACGTAGTAGGTCTAAGTTTTATTTCGATAACGAAAGGACAGATCGCTCTGCGTCAAAACGATGTTCCGACTGCGTCACGTCTCGCGGATGATGTCCTTGATCAGCTAGCGAATGGCGAAATTCCTGATTCGTATCGAAACCCGATAGCTGCGTTGGGTTATCAGCTCTCAGCCGAGGTCGATTTGGCCGAAGGTCGCATTTCGAAATCGATCGCGAACTTCGAATTGTCCCGACAGCGATTTGCACAAGTCGCGAATGTTTCTCCGGTGCTAGTGGCGGCGATGTTAAGAGGCTATGCCAAAGCGGCCCGTGCGATTGGTGATGTCGAGCAGACGACACTCCTCTTGCGTGAAGCATTGGGACGGCTCGATGCAACTTCAGCTGATAGCCTGCGTGCGAGCATCGAAGCGGATTTGAAGCTTCATTATCGCGATTCGTGGTTGTTGCATTCGGCTGGCCGATTTGTTGGTCAATCACAAATTGAGTTTCTCCTCAACGAAGGTGGCCATTCCGGATTCCGCGGCACGCGCAAGGATGTTGCGATCTTGTTTGCCGATATTCGTGGGTTCACCGCATTTTCAGAACTCTACACGCCCGAATCGCTGGTGGTGTTCCTGAACGATTTTCTAAGTAGTATGACCCGTTGCGTACAGCATTTCGGCGGCATGGTCGACAAGTTCATTGGTGACGCGGTGATGGCTTTGTTTAGTCTGCCGAATCCTCGCCCTGAAGACGCCGAAGATAGTCTTTTGGCCGCGCTCATGATGCAGACCGAGCTGGCTAGGTTCAATCACAAGATGACCCGCGAATCGCCACACTTAGAAATCGGTATCGGCATTCACTTTGGTAGTACGGTCGCGGGGCTCATTGGTTCGCCTCAAAAGCGGTCCTATACGGTTGTCGGTGACGCAGTGAATTTGGCGTCGAGATTGGAAGGGATGACCAAGCCGTTGGGGGCAAGTATCCTCATCACGGAAGAACTCGTTCAACAGTTAAAAGATCCGAACCGCTTTCTACTTCGCCCGCTTGGCAAGTATGCTGCCAAGGGACGAGCGCAACCTGTGACCGTCTATGATCTGATCGGTGAGAAAGAGATCTGCGAATATGGGGATGAAATGGCTCACGAGATTGAGCAGTTGAAAGTGGCTCTCGAGATGTTTTCCCATCGCGATTTCCGAGAAGCGGAGTGCATTTTCCGGAGCCTAGTCCATTCCGTGGGTGATTCAAAACGGGGTATCGGCTATGAAATGTTGGCTGAAACTAGCGTCCAGTATGCTGTTCAAACGCTGGCCGATGATTGGAACGGCACCATTACACTCACCTCCAAGTAAAATGGCGAACCGTCGTACAGCTAACAGATTGAGAGTCCATGAGGCATGGCGGTATCGCTTATCTTCCTCGAGTTGTGTTAGGCGATTCCTTGTTCGCGATCAAGCTTCGAATGTTGATCCTTGTCTTGCCGGTACTTTTTATCACCGTGTTATGGCTATGTCGTTTTTATCGAAGACCGTAAACAGTGTTTCCACTGTTCGCGATTTTGCTTGATGCCTCACCGAATATTTTGAACAATTTTGTTTATGGACATTGGCTTCTCGTTGCCATGTTGGCGATGCTCGCATGTGCTTTAGCAGAAATGCTGATTCGGAAAATTGCAATTCACGCCGTAACCTACCTGTGTTTGATGGACTGGGTGTTTACCTATTGGATCCTCCTGAGCCGATGAGGAAGCGATCGTCAAAACTGAAGCTTTATCGGGACTGAAAAGCCGATTGCAACAATTGTAGCGACTGCGGAGTCGTTTGCTTTTATAATGAATGGGTGGCCTAGCCGCCTCGGGATGAATTCAAGGGCAATACTGGTGTTGAAGTACACTTCGACTGAATCCTCAGAATGAATTTGGTTTGCCATGAATCGTATCAGCACTCACGTTATTGCTTTCATGGTCGGATTGACCACGGTTACACAACTTCTTTCCGCTCAAGAACATTCGGGACCCATTCCCCAGCCACTTCACCAATGGCAAGCCTGGGCGCTTTGGGATCATAAAGAGCTAGGTTGTCCGACACCGTTCAATGCGCACGAGCAACCCATCTGCTTTTGGCCATCCAAACTCAAAATCGAAACCAATAAGCGGGGGGCGGAATGGAACGCAGAAATCCAAGTCTTCGCCGAATCGTGGGTGCTGCTCCCTGGCGACGACGGAATGTGGCCTGTAAACGTCTCGGTGAATGATGAACCAGCCCCGGTGCTTAACCACAACGGTGGTCCTGCAGTTCAATTGCCACTTGGGTTGCATGCGATGAGGGGGAAATTCCAATGGCAAGAAACGCCGGAGAAAATCGCGATTCCACGGAATTTCGGCATTGTTGACTTGTCGGTCGAAGGGGCAACCATCGACCAGCCGAATTGGGATGAGCAAGGTTACGTTTGGCTGAAACGAGTTCAAGCGACCGAGGATGCTAAGGATCAATTCACGGCTCAGGCTTACCGCGTACTCGAAGACGGCTTACCGCTGTGGCTTCGGACGCAGATCGATATCAGTGTATCGGGAAAGAGCCGCGAGGAAGAAATTGGGAACGTGCTACCCGAAGGCTGGCAACTCTCGTTTGTTGCAAGTCCTATTCCGGTTGCGCTGGACGAACAAGGAAGAATGAAAGTTCAAGTTCGAGCTGGAACGTGGCAGATCCGCATTGACGCTTTTCGAAATTCGGATTTGAGTGAAGTTCGCTATGCCGAAGGAGTGACGCCAGCCTTTGAGTCGGAGTTGATTGCGATTCGAGCTAAGCCTGAACTCCGAACAGCCGAACTGCAAGGAGCCATGCCAGTCGATGCGCAAATGACGACCTTTCCTCAAGCTTGGAAAGATCTGCCGTTATACGAATGGAAGACTGGTCAGACTCTGAAATGGGCTGAAAAAACGCGAGGGATGGGGCTGCAACACCCGGATCGATTAATGATTCAACGCCAGCTTTGATTGGATGACGACGGAAGTGCGTTTACTTATCGAGATAAACTCCAAGGTCAACCGAAAGAGATTTCGCGTCTGGATGTAGCCGCGAACCATGAATTAGGGGTTGTTCGTATCGACGGGACGCGACAGTTAATCACCGAAAATCCTAAAACCGGCGCTCAGGGGATCGAACTGAGGTCGACGAATCCGAAGATTGAAGCCATTGGCCGTACGCAGCGAATGAAAGACATGCCTGCGACAGGATGGAAGACGGATGTCGATCAGCTACATCTTGCGTTGGTCCTGCCGCCTGGGTGGCGCGTCTTTGCGCTCTTCGGTGCTGATCGAGTCGAGGGCGATTGGTTGACAGCATGGTCTTTGTTAGACCTGTTCCTTCTATTAATCTTTGCCGTCGCGGTTTACCGGCTAATGGGTTTTTGGGCGGGAGCCATTGCCTTCGTCGCCTTCGGCCTCTCGTTTCACGAGCCAGGCTCACCTCGATTGACCTGGCTGTTTCTCTTAGTCCCGATCGCGATCCTTCACGTAGTCAAAGAAGGTCGAGCGGTGCCGTGGCTTCAGGCTTGGCGATACGTCGCTGCCTTCCTCCTTCTGCTCAACTTCGTGCCGTTTGCAGCCATGCAGCTTCAGAATGCTTTATACCCGCAACTTGAACCGGTCGGAGTTCCATATAGCAGTCGAACGATGTTCGAATGGCTGAATGGAACCTACAACGTGGGCGCTAGCGTGGCGGAATATGCGAGAGAAGATGATCTCTTCGGTAGGGCAAATATGGATTACGAGCTATCGTCCTCAACACGTCAAAACAGGCCCCTGGAAAGTAAATTTTCCCAAAGTCAAAACTCGAATATGCTGAATGATGCCAGCGTGAACGTGCAAACGGGTGTTGCTAAACCAGAATGGCAAGGCAACCAAGTCTCTTGTTACTGGGACGGTCCTGTTTCGGCCTCGCAAACCATCCGTCCGCTCCTGATTTCATGCAACGTGCATCGAAGTTTTACCGTCGCGCGACTCGTTCTCTTATCGCTTCTCGTGGTTCTGTTTCTTCGAGGCCGGTTTTCATTTCCTTTTTGGCCACGAAAAACAGTTTCCGTCGCAGTCGCAATTGTAAGTTTCTTTATCATCTCGAGCGTTGCAAAGGACGCGTCGTGCCAAGTGCCGGATAAGGAAACACTCCAGCTTTTGCGAGATCGCTTACTTACGCCATCGGATGCTTATCCGAATGCAGCTCAGATCCCGTCAATGAAGCTTGAAGTTGAAGAATCGAAACTTCACATGGAAGCGGAGGTTCATGCAGCCTTCGATGTCGCGGTCCCCGTTCCTGGACGTGTTCCAACGTGGTCGCCTCTCACGGTAACGGTCGATAGCAAAGCCACCGCCGTCTGCCGTCGCGATGACGGCTATCTATGGGTTCTTGTTCCCAAGGGTGTTCATCAATTGGTAGTCGACGGTCTACTTGATGAAACCACTGAATGGGTTTGTCCATTCGGACTAGTTCCGCGTCATTTGCAATTGGTTGCGCCTGAGTGGAATGTCACCGGCGTTTCCGCGAGTGGTCAACCCGAAAATCAACTCTTTTTCGTTCGTAAGGAACAACGAACCGAAGGGGCAGCTACTTACGATCAAAAGAGTTTCCGGTCGATCGTGGCCGTCGAACGTCAGGTTGAAGTCGGGCTTCTTTGGAAGGTCCACAATGTCGTAAAGCGATTGTCACCCACGGGTAAGGCAATTTCGATTCGAGTTCCCCTTCTGACAGGCGAACGGGTGCTCACTTCCTCTATCGTGAACGACCATGGAAATATCGAAGTCAGCTTAGGGGCCGAAGAATCGGAGTTCCGTTGGGAAAGCGAGTTATCTTCAACTTCCGAACTGATCATCGAAGCTCCCAAAGGAGCGCAAAGCACCGAGAAATGGTCGTTGATGAGCTCGCCTGTCTGGAACGTCGACTATGCCGGTTTGCAACCCGTATACGAAGCCAATCAAACGGAGCTCATTCCGGTTTGGCACCCGTGGCCCGGGGAGAAAGTGACGCTCGCCTTCCAGCGTCCCTCTGCCGTCCCAGGAAAAACGCTGACGGTTCAACGGGCTAAACATCAGGTTTCACTCGGAAGCCGACAACGCACATCGCAATTGGAATTGCAGGTCGAGTCGAGCCTTGGCGGGGAGTTCCCGTTAGTTCTGCCAGAATCAGCGGTTGTCACCAATATCACGCTCAATGCGCGTCCATTGCCCATTCGTCGCGACAAAGAGACATATCTGATTTCGTTGCAACCTGGAGCCCAGTCGCTAAGTATCGATTGGAAGACGAATGAAGATATCAAAACCGTGGAAGCTTTTCCTGCAGTTCGACTCCCTGTCGACTCGGCCAATATTACGACGACCATCCAAGTCCCCGAATCGCGATGGATTATATGGACCGATGGACCGTTGCGTGGACCAGCCGTTCGCTTTTGGATCGTGCTGATCATTTCGATTTGCGTGGCATTCGCGTTGTCTTGTCATCCTAAGTCACCACTTGGTCGAATCGAATGGCTATTGCTTGGATTGGGACTTACGCAAGTACACGCCTTTGCAAGTCTCCTTGTCGTCGGATGGTTGTTCTTTATCGCTTGGCGTGCAACAAGGATGCCGAGCGAATCCAACAGCCTTGTGTTCAACTTTCTTCAGCTAGCACTGATCGGTGCAACCGTCATTGCACTGGGGATCTTGATCGTCATTGTTGGACAAGGATTGCTCGGAAGCCCAGAGATGTTTATCGTCGGAAACAACTCGTATAGAAACTTTTTGAATTGGTTTGAACCCAATGCCGGAGCAGACTTACCTGTTCCAAGCATTGTTACCGTTTCCGTTTGGTACTATCGCTTGTTGATGTTGGCTTGGGCCTTGTGGCTGGCCAACGCCCTTTTACGCTGGCTCAACAAGGGGTGGAAAGCCTTTTCAAATGGAGGGGTGTGGAGTGTATCCGAACGACCAAAGGCGACCCAAAAATCGCCAATGACCGACCGTCACTGATCCACCTCCATGGAATGCACAGAGGCCGTGTTATTGCCCAGTTAGAGAACCTTGAGCAGTTCGACTTGAAAATGCAGCGTCGAATTGGGCGGGATATCTTTGCCAGCGCCGCGTGCGCCGTAGCCTAATTCCGAAGGGATCTCAAATTCCATCATTCCACCTTCGCTCATCAATTTCAAACCTTCGGTCCAGCCCGGAATAACTTGTTGGACCCCAAACGTTGCTGGCTCGCGGCGTTCATAAGAACTATCAAAAACCGTTTTATTGTCGAGCCAACCTTTATAGTGAACCGTGACGCTATCCCCTGAACCCGGCTTTTTTCCACTACCCTGTCGGAGAACTTTGTACTTTAGCCCCGATGGCGTAACGGTGAACTCAGTCGGAGTTTCGGTGGACATTGCGACATCCGATGTTGAAGGGCTCGACTTTTTCGAGCGGTTGAGCGCGGGATAGCAGCCCATCATGAGCGCCAAGGAGAGTGAAAGAGCACAAGTGCAACCGGTAAAGCGACTAATCATCATTTTGTTTCCGAAGGCAAGAATTCGTTACGGAGTCCACCGAAGAGGATCAGTATAAGTCCAACTCCTCCCATCCGCTAAGAAGCTATTCTCCTATGATCTGGTCTTCCCAGTCAATGTCTGATGTCGATCAGCGTTCCACGGCGCTCCAAGCATTCCATTGATCGTTTAACCAAGTTTGATCTGCAGCCGCATCCGTAATGAGAAAGCGGTAGCGTGCGGCGTGCGGATGCTGGCGGTCGATTCTGAATTCACCGTCGACGCACGGCGAGAACACAAAGTACGGTTTGGATGGATGAAGTCGAGCCGATTGAGGGGCTCGAAAATTGTTCGGATGACTGAGGACAGCGATCGACATTGGATGACTATCGGTTTCGCCTGTCATACAAACCCACTTCGCATGTTCGTGGTTTCCCTTGACTCGGTCAGACCCTAGATCGTTGACAATAGAACAAGATTGGCCTGACTCGTCTGTTTTCGATTTCTTATCGGGCGATAACCAAGCGATAGGACCACGCACGGCCATGCCGCCATAGTGATACTCTTGCAAAATGAGTGGTCGGTCGGTTTGGGCATGCTGAACACTATCGATATCGAATGCATGGTATGAGCCATCCGTCGGAATTGCCGTCACTTTCCAACGCTCGCGAAGGATATCGACAACCGGTGTTTCTTCGGTACGGTGAATCAAATCGACTTCAAAACATACATTGCGTTTATCGGTCGAGGTCGAGACAACTCGTTGATGCATAACTCGGCCAGTGCCACCAGCCAAATTCCAGAAGTCGATTTCACGGTCATTCCAAGTGGTTTTGACCCACGCTGAAAAAATACCATGTTGATGCGGATGGTCTTTAGGGAATGTAGCAGTGATCGTCTTTCCCAAAGGAGAATTTACCGGGTGGAGGAAACCGCTCCGATGATAGAGAGGGTTCATTCCGCTTGGTACCGGCGGCGATTGTTTGTTGTAAACCAACACAAGCTTGCTTTGATGATGAATTGTGATGGTTGTTTCGGTTTCTTCGAGCTGCAGATCGCCGTGCGTAATTTGTGGCTGATAGGGTTTGGGGACCATGGCGGCTTCGATTTTTTCGGTTGAAAAGCAATCGCCGAGTTGTGGTAGTGCCTTCAGTAACGCACGAACGACCAACGGCGCGACGGCGCGGCTGCCGTCTAAATTGAGATGGGTGTGATCGGCGCCGTCGATCGTCATCGGTTCGAAGGCCCTAAAAGCTGTGGGACCAAGCTGCTCACATTGCCTGATACTTGCCTGATGCAAATCAATCAACGGTACTTCTTTATCTTTAGCCACAATCGAAGTAGCTGCTGCGTAGTCAGCTAAACTGGGCTCGATCAAACCCTCACGACTCCATTTTCGACGTGTGAGAGAAGTGACAAGGATCGGCTGGATCCCCGCTTCGCGAGCTTCATCGACAAATTTTCTCAAATGATCCCGAAAAGCTCCGTCATGTTCTGATTCTCGATCCGGACCTTTTCCCGGTTGATCGTTGTGCCCGAATTGAATTAAAAGATAGTCGGGTTTCAAAGCAAGACATTTTTCCCATAAACCGGCATCGCGATAACTACGCGAACTGCTGCCCCCCTTCGCCATGTTCGTGCATTGTGCCTGATCGGTCATCAGTTCTGCGAAACCGATCCCCCAACCCGCCGTGTCAGTCACGGTCGAATCACCTGCCAACACAAACAACGTTTTTTTCGAAGCTTGACCCTGGCCACAAGTGTCGGTTCTCGAAAGATACAAACCGATGAAAGTCAGACCAACAATGAAAGTGGAACGTAATCGGACGAACATCGATTTTACCTGGCTTCCTAGGATCAAGCATTCATAAACAAGCTTCCCGACACTGCAAGATGTGTCAGGTATGACGAACCGTCGCTACTAAAAAATACGATATCAACACTTGTTACTTGTTACAAAAGTGATGCTTGGACGTATTTTCTATCAATAATCGCCGGGTAATTGCGGCGGAAAATCGGTTTTGAACAGAATTTGGGACGCGTGAAAGGGAGTAGAATCTGTGATTTGGAACCGATTTCAATTAGACTAGCTTTTTCTAGTCTGTATTCTTCGTCTTGTCTATCGTGGTCAACGATCATGCAATATCGAATCGTTCCAACCAACCCCATGCCAGGGTTGCCAGCTCAAGGCTGGAGACTCAATCTTCCTGAAACGATCGGCCGTAACACCGAGTTGCCGATCTGCATTGAAGATGAATCGATAAGTCGTTCGCATTGTCAAATGCTTTTGGGACCCGATGAGGATCTCCAAGTCCGCGATCTTGGTTCGCTCAACGGGACGTACGTCAATGGAGAACGAATTTCTAAGATTCAGTCATTGGCGCCTGGTGATATTCTGCAACTGGGTTCTGTCTCGCTTAACGTTGAATTTGAATCGGACACTGCCCCAGGTCATCCCGAACGACCTAAAAAGAAAGCGGTGATGACGGCGACTCAGCCGATGAAGGTTTTGCCTCCGAGCAACTTTACGATTCAAGAAGTCAAAAAGGTTCCCAAGCAGTGGTGGGAGTTTTGGAAGTCGGAGTGAATGCTCCCACTGAGTCGCTGGGAACGCCGTTGACGTGTTTACGCCGCGACGATAGGCGAAACTCATTAACCTCCCGTAGCTGCGTACGGTCACATTTCGTCGAGGCCACCGCGTGTCCACTTGCAGCACCGAGTATGGCGAACAAGCCAGTCCCATCGGGTAACACTTGGCAAACCTCGCCCGTCGTTACAATGCCATAGTGAGAGTAGAGGTCATGGCAGATTTTTTTGACCTGCTCGGAACAACCGTGTCATCCAAATTGTTGTATGCAAGATTGTTCGTCACGCAATCGACATCGACCGATTCGTCGCTCAAAGCTTAACCTTCACAAAACGCTCAATCTTCCTTCATCGAAAACACATTCTTGCGTGGTCAACTAGCCATCCGGATGTTGGATTTACTTTAAAACTTTAAGGAGATTGACGATGAATTTGAAACGTTTAGTTGTTTCAGCAATGCTCTCGATAGCATTGGCAGGCAACATGTTGAGTCATTGCAATGGACAGATTCTGTAGCATGAAAGCTCAACCCCAAGACACGTCGGGGATAGCGTTTATTGTGCATGCAGTTGACGAGACCGAAGCGATCTATGAGTTAAACCGGCGGAGTTCAGAAAGTCTCAACATCAAAAGCTACCGCATTGCCCGTATTCGTAGAACGTTATGGCAGCGGTTTACGAATGCAGCACCTCGATGGCAAGTCACGTACATGCTCAACACCAATCAGGCGGAATCTGGCACAAGTTGATAAGGCCGGATCTTCGACTATGCATAGGTTTAGAAATAAAATTTCGAAGCCGTATCGTTGGCTTCGTTCCGCAACCGACGAAAGGTAGGATTTGAATATGGGCCACTACTGTCCAGTATGTTTTGGCAAATGCGATTGCAACGGTGATATGGACGAATTGATTTCGGATAGTTCACCATTCCAGTATGGATGTGAACATTGCAACCGCTCAGACGCCGACGAAGATGAAGTTTTTGGCTGTCACCGGTGTTTCGACACTGGCGAGATTCCTATTCCAAGTCACACGACTTCAGGCGGCAAGAAGCACAAACGCTGCCCAGACTGTCACCTTCCTCGAAAGTCGAAAGCCGGTAAGTCAGCGAAATGCTGAACCGTCCGTGGCTGTCTCAAAAAGGCTTATCGACGGACTTCGATCTTTTCGTGCTCTACGAAGTAACAGATGCCTGTTGCCGGTTCCCTCAAGCCAGTCAATTTGGCACCCTCGTTACTAATTCGTTCAAGCCGCAACGTGGAAATCAGCAGTTTGCAGTAGCCAGCCCATGAAACGAAATGACAGTTCGGGTCGGTCCCGATCTGCATTCTTCGAGATTCAATCTGACTAGCCCACGGTTGCATGGCGATTGGACAATCTGAAAAAGGCCCGGTCATCGCACATATTCCTCGTCGAAAACGGGCATTCTTAAAACATTAAATTGTTAAGAACGTGTTAAGCTTGCTTCGCCACACCCGAACATGCAGCGATCAGGCCAGTTTATCGCATTGTCAAGTCAGTCAAGTATGCAAAATCCTATTTCGAGCAACAGAACGATCGAGAACGAGCAGACATTTGCATTCTGGCTCGAATTGGTGGCTGCGAGAAAATCTTCACAAGAAAACCGCCAAACCTTGAGAGAAAGAGGTTGACGTGCGAATCGACGCTTGTCTAAATTCCGAAGATCGTGACGACGAGTAAAGCTCTGAAGAATGAATTCGCTTTACTTCGGAAAAATCAAATATCGAATTGTCTTCTTAGTCTCCCGGAAACTAGCCAGAAGTCCTCGCCCCCCTGGGACTCGTTCGCTTCCGGGAGATTTTTATTTGCATTTGCATTCTTAAACTCAGAGAAGCTTCGCAGCAATCTCAGCCAAATCCGAGCGTTCGCCTTTTTCGAGCGAAACATGCCCGTAAACGGGTTGCCCTACCATGCGATGAATCAAGTAACTTAGGCCGTTCGAAAGTGAATCGAGATAGGGATGATCGATCTGATGGATGTCGCCAGTGAAAATGACCTTTGTTCCTTCGCCAGCTCGAGTGATAATCGTTTTGATCTCATGGGGCGTCAAATTTTGGGCTTCATCAACAATAAAGAATACACGATGAAGGCTTCGTCCTCGAATGTACGCCAGTGGCGTTATTTCAATGTGGTTGAGATGCAGGAATTCCTGTCCGCGTTGTGAAGTGTTGCTGTCATCTCTCTGTGGATTGATCACGGCGAGGTTGTCGTAAAGCGGTTGCATGTAGGGATCCAACTTTGCTCCAACATCGCCTGGAAGGAAGCCGATGTCGCGATTACTTAGTGGTACAACTGGACGTGCGAGCAAAATTTGACAATAACGCGAACGGCACTCTAGGGCAGCCGCCAACGCGAGCAAAGTCTTGCCTGAACCGGCTTGCCCTGCAAGCGTTACCAGCTTTAGGTCATCGTCCAACAAAGCCCGTAAGGCAAACGATTGCTCTGCGTTCCTCGGCACAACACCAGAGGCCGTCAAGCGTTCGATACGCACGAAAGATTTTTTACGTGCGTTATAGCAAGCGAGAAAAGACGAGGAGCCGCTTCTCAGAATAAAATTCTCATTTGCGCGGGGTTCTTGAATTTCCGGAAGGGAATTTGCTGCAATACAACCCTCATTGTTTGCAAATTCTACGAGCTGTTCATGCCGCAGATTTTCAACGAGTCGCTTGCCGGTGTATAGTTTATCGAAGCTTTCGACTTTATCTGAATGATAGTCTTGCGCTGTCAAGCCGAAGGACTTCGCTTTCATCCGCAGGTTGGTATCCTTTGAGACCAAGACGACCGGTCGAGGCGCATTCTGTTCCTGAAGAATAAGTGCGACGTTGAGAATGCGGTGATCTGGACAATCATCTAAAGAAGCCTTGCTTAGTTGGGAATGCTTCTCCGTACCTAAAACTACTCGAATGGATCCAAGCCCGTCCCCAATCGAAGCCCCTTCAGGTGACAATGCATCTCCCGTAAGCTCATCTACCGCTCTCAAAAAAGCTCTTGCCTGAAAGTTGACATCGTCGCTCCCCTTTTTGAATCGATCCAGTTCTTCCAATACGACGATCGGAATCACGACGTCATTTTCTTCAAAGTTTCGGATGCAGTCAGCATCGTGCAGAATAACATTGGTGTCAATTACGAACAGTTTTGGATTCGAATTCATGGGATTCCTGGTGATACTCCGCTGGGCAATTAAAATTCTTTCACGAAGTCGTTCAGCTATTATGAAGAAAATTTGAAGGTTCGATGTTTACTCGCCGATCGCTGTCTAAACAAATTGGTACCACGGGCGGTATTGCGTGAACGGCGGTATGGCCAAAGTATCCAGGGCAATCGCACAAGGTTGACGTGATCGGTTGGCCAAGTATTTGCGTTATGGAGTAGAAGACAAGCCCCTGAGTTGGGGTTGTTTGGAAAATCCTCGTCTTCTGCTGGGAGCCAACGCCTTGAAGTCGAAATTCGTT
>JANOAI010000384.1:0-2952 GCA_031411055.1 Pirellulaceae bacterium | reverse complement strand
ATGACTTCCCAGCGAGGCGTTTTTTGAAATCAGAAACATTCCAGAAACTCTAGTCAGTCAGACCGAAAGTTGCGATCAAGAAACCGCAACCACCCCAGCCACCCTGCGAAAATGGCTGATTCTTAGTTGCGATTGATAGTTGAACGGATCGACGCGACTAACGGCAATCTCAGCAGGGAAGTTCGAACCATCCTTGCGTCGTCCGGAAACTTCGCGGCCAATACCGATTCTGGTCGCTTCGCCGGTTCGCGAGTTCCCTTCAAGTTGCGGAACAAACTCTTCGAAGCGTGACATTGGCAACAGCATCTTGACGTTTTGCCCGACTAATTCCTTCTGAGAATAGCCAAACATTTCTTCCGTGGTTGGATTCGCAATCTGAATGAATCCGCCGCGGTCCATCGTGATAATGGTATCGGCGGCCGTATTCAGGATGACGCGGAGCCGACGCTCGCGTTCGCTGAGGGCTGTGGTGCGCTCGGCGACTTGCTTTTCAAGAGACTCGTTGAGCCGTTTCAATTCCTCTTCGGCTAACTTTCGCTCTGAAATATCGAGATTGGTCCCGACAACCCATTCTGCCTGTCCACGGCTATTCGTTCGAATGGTTTCTACGGCTTCAATGTATCGGTAATCTAGTTCGCCCGGACGACGGATGCGGAAAACTCGGCGGCTATGTCCTAATCGCCGAATCGTATCCTGCAGAACTTCTTCTGATTTCCGCAAGTCTTCAGGAACCACGGCATCGCTCCACGTTTTATAAGGAACAATACCATTCTCCGTCGGCGGAACTCGGTAGATTCGAAACAACTGGTCATCCCACGAGATATGGTTGGTGAATAAGTTCCATTCCCAGAGGCCGACGCCCGTCGCTTCGGTGGCTAATCGCATCCTTTCCTCGCTCTCTCGAAGCGATTTATGTTCGGAAATATCTCGGGCTATCCAGGAGACACCTTCCGAATTGCCCGCTTCATCTTTGATCGGTGAAATCGTGAGCGAAATCGGTACGATACGACCATCTTTTCGAACTCGAGTCATTTCATAGCTCTCAATTCTATGTCCAGCTCCGATCTGCGTTTGGATGAATTCTTCTTCGATACCGTGGGACGATATGAGGTCTTGGAGGGATTGACCGATGGCGTCGTCCAAAGTGAATCCAAATATCCGCTCGGCCGAAGCGTTCCAAGTTCGAACGGTCCCATCGCGCGATGTACTTATAATCGCGTCACTCGATGATTCGACTATCGAACCCAATAGGCCTCGTTCCACTTTTTGAAGCGATTTTCGCTCGTTGATTTCTCGCTCCAATTCCAGTTTCTTGGCTTCGAGAACACGTGTTAGCGAGTGCATCGATTTGTAGATAAAGCTGATCGCAAGGCCGGTAACCCAAAAAAGCCCGAGCTGCACGCGATCGCTCGCTGAATCGACCCAAATGCTGTAGTACGGGGGGAAAAGACCGTAGGCCGCCACCAGGCCGCTGAAAGTGGTCGTAAGAAAACTTGGCCACCAGCCCCGCAACCAGCCTGTCAGCAAGATCGCCAGTACGAAGGGAATGAAAGTGGCACTTTCGAAAAGCCACGGCGCGACCGCCAAACGAATGACGGAAGCGGCAACGGTTGCCAGCACAGCGTAGAGGACGTCGAGGAGCTTTGCGGATAACCTTGCAGCTTTGCTTTGTAACATTCTTTCCTCGGCCGTCGCCACCCACCGAACGAATCAGCGGATACGGGTGCATCTGTACCTAGTGGAATCCACTAGGGAAAAATTGGATATCGACTCGATTTACGGATGCATCCGCTTAAACGAGTATTACTTCGAGCATGAAACCTGTGATGGCCTTCTTCACGTGTTCTGCTTAAACACTTAGCAGTCCAGGACGCCGGTGTTTCAAATTGATAACGAGGGGTAATGTGTCAATGCGAATATCCATCATCACTGCTGTCTACAACCGTGTCGAGACCATTGAAGCGACCATTCAGTCCATTCTGCGGCAACGCGACGTCAATATTGAGTATATCGTCGTGGATGGCAACTCGGACGATGGAACCGAGAACGTCATTAGTCGTTATGAAGGTCAAATCTCCAAATATATCCGAGAAGCTGACGGTGGCATCTACTCTGCGTTGAATAAAGGAATTCGGGCTGCGACCGGAGATATCATCGGTTTTGTCCATGCCGATGACATTTTGCATCAGGTCAAAACCTGCAATCGAATTTCGGAAGCGTTCGCGGACGACGATGTGGACGCGTGCTATGGTGACTTAGTCTACGTCGATTCCGTCCGACCAGATCAGGTTGTGCGTTATTGGAAGTCAGGACCCATCACATCCAGCTCGTTCCAATGGGGATGGATGCCACCGCACCCTACTTTTTACCTGCGCCGTCGGCACTATCTCGAATTGGGGCTCTATCGAGAAGATTTCGAGATCGCGGCTGACTACGAATTGATGGTACGGATGCTGCACAAACACCAATTAAAAGCAGCTTATATACAGGATATCTTGGTGCAGATGCGTATGGGTGGAAAAAGCAACGCATCCCTCAATAACCATTGGTGTGCCAATCGCGAAGACAAGCTTGCTTGGAACGTCAACGGCCTGAAACCACCAAGATGTTTGCGAGTGCTAAAACCGATGAGAAAGATTTCGCAGTTCTGGAATCGACCATGTATTTTGACGGGTTCATAAAGGAAGA
The DNA here is from genome assembly GCA_031411055.1 of Pirellulaceae bacterium. Classification (GTDB taxonomy): domain Bacteria; phylum Planctomycetota; class Planctomycetia; order Pirellulales; family Pirellulaceae; genus JAIYDQ01. The sequence goes on along the minus strand of JANOAI010000384.1, from coordinate 264 downwards.
GTAAATGTCGCGCATCACACCGCAATGGCTCGAGGATTTGGGCGGTCTTTGGGGAGTAGCCTCCCTGCCTTGGCGGCAGGGGCCCGTGTCAACAGACTTGGACCGAACGGTCCATGGCACGGGCGACCCCGGTTTGGCGAGACCATCGACTGCGCAGCCCCACACTTTTTGGCCGGGCAGCCGCGCAGTCATGGTGCTTTCGTCCCGGCCGGAGTGTTCATGGATGCCTTCCTCATCTCCACCGGTCTCGTCGCGCTCGCCGAG
>JANOAI010000383.1:0-7326 GCA_031411055.1 Pirellulaceae bacterium | reverse complement strand
CCCGCATCGTTCTCGGAGAGAACGGCGACACTGGTTTCCGCATCGTTCTCGGAGAGAACGGCGACACTGGTTTCCGCATCGTTCTCGGAGAGAACGGCGACACTGATTCCCGCATCGTTCTCGGAGAGAACGGCGACACTGATTCCCGCATCGTTCTCGGAGAGAACGGCGACACTGGTTTCCGCATCGTTTTCGGAGAGAACGGCGACACTGATGTACGCTCGAAAAAACGTGAAAGAAGAGATTGAACGGATATCGATTTTTTCAAATTGACTGAGTCTCCTTTCAAATCCCGAGTTTGGTATGATTTGCACTTACCATTTCGTGTCAGCGTTGGGAGATTTCTATGTCCGCGATCGATGTTCTGGTGCAGTCGTACGATTTTAATCGCAAACGCACATTAGCCTTGCTGGATTCCATTATCGCCGACGGGCATGAAGATGCGCTTTCTTGGCGACCAGGACCTGGGCGAGCTCATATGGCTTGGCAGTTGATGCACATTGCAATTACGGAGGAAATTTTTGCAACCGAACGACTCGCTCCAGACCGACAGGTCAGGTTTGCCGATCTTTGGCCTCGCTTTCGCGGCGGAAGCATTCCGGATGAAACGTTCCCAACCGTCGACGAAATTCGGAGTGTATTGGCCGCAACTCGCTCAAGTTTGATTGAAACGCTGAAAGGCTACGACGAATCCCGGCTTTCCGAAGTTCCTCCTAGTTTACAGCAGCGAGGTTGGACGGTTTTGACAGCCTTGAACGTTTTGAGTTGGCATGAGTCCCATCATCAGGGCCAAGCTCACATCACGTACAATCTCTTTAAGAACCATGTATGACCGAGTCTGGCCATTCGTCGATTTACGGTCGTCTGATTCGACGATTTGATCCAACTCCAGTCGTCGATCGTCGTCGAGCGATCCAGGAGGCGATTGCGATTGGCTGTGCGAGTTTGCTCAGCGTCAATACAAGTTACGGACAGCGACCGATGGCCAAGAAAGTGCTCATCGTCGGTGCTGGTTTGTCGGGTCTTGCATGTGGGCATGAGCTTCGATCGGTTGGTTACGATGTTACGATTGCCGAGGCACGCAATCGCGTTGGCGGACGTGTTTTAACTTTTCACGATTTCCAAAAACCGTTTGCGATTGAAGGAGGGGGCGAACTGATCGGTGAGAACCATCCGCGATGGTGGGCTTACGCCAAGAAATTTGGTCTCGAGTTCGAGGAGTTGATCGATGACGACAAACTGGACTCGCCCATTTGCTTCGGCGACGAGTTAGTCGACTTTAAAAAATCGGACCAACTCTATCGGGCGATGGACAAAAGCTTTCGATTGTTGACGCGGGCTGCGAAAACGGTGAATGCCGATCAACCATGGTTAGCTCAGGACGCCTATTCATTGGACCAACGCAACTTGGCCGAATGGATTACCGAACTCGATCAATCCGACGAGGTTAAGAAGCTGATTTCGATACAGCTAAGTTCCGATAACGCCGTCGCAAATGAACGAGCCAGTTATTTAGCCATGTTGGCTGTTGTGGCTGGCGGTGGCGGACGTGATTTTTGGGAGTTATCGGAAACGCATCGATGTCGGGGTGGTAATCAACAGCTTGCCATAAAGTTAGCGGAAGCCATTGGGAGTGATCGGATTCGACTTTCGAGTCCGGTGAAAGCCCTAAGGGTGGGTGATTCTTCGGTGGAGGTGTTATTCGCGAATGATCGATTGGAAACGTATGATGATGTAGTGCTTGCCTCGCCGCCGAGTACTTGGCGCAAGATCGAATTCACACCCAAGTTGCCGGTCGGGCTTGGAACTCAAATGGGGACCGCGACGAAATACTTGGCGTCAACGAAGAAGCGTGTTTGGTTAGAGAAAAAGTTTTCGTCTGAATCGATGAGCGATGGACTGATTAGTCAAACATGGGAAGGATCCAATCGGGGCCATGGACACGATGATTCGGCGGTCATGATTGCGTTTTCGGGTGGTCCGCAAGCCGACGCTTGTATGGCGATTCCTCCAGCCGAGCGTGACCAACGTTATCTTTTGGAATTCGATCGATTCTATCCTGGTTTCTCTCAAAACTTGGTTCGATCCAGAATGATGGATTGGCCCAAAGAACCATGGACCATGGCCGGGTATTCCTTCCCTAAGCCGGGGGAGATCACGACCCATGGTGAGCGACTTCGAAACGGGATTGGCCACCTTCATTTTGCAGGCGAGTATGTCTGCTACGCATTCATTGGCTACATGGAAGGGGCGCTCAAGTCGGGCGTCGATCTCGCTTCGCGTCTAGCTGGTCGCGATACTGGGGAATGACATAAAGCGGTGCGAGGCAGCCCCGCCTACTGACAGAGATTTTCTCGTTCTTCGGCGACTCACCACCCTAGCCATGTGCTAGACATTTGTCTACCATTTCCGGGGTGGAAATAGATGGTGCTCTACAACAATTTGGTTTGACCAGCTTTCGACCAGGGCAGCGCGAAGTGATTTCGCAGATTGTCGCTGGTCATGACTGTCTTTGCGTCATGCCAACCGGTGGCGGTAAAAGCCTTTGCTTCCAACTCCCGACGGTCATTCGTCCGGGTTTGACGATCGTCGTGTCGCCGTTGATCGCTCTCATGAAAGATCAAGTCGATACCTTAGCCCGCCGCGGAATTTCTGCAGCCTTAATCAACAGCAGCCTCACCAATTCCGAGCAGAACGAACGCTTAAATGAGATGGCGGCTGGCAGGTACGCGATGGTTTATGTGGCGCCCGAGCGGCTTCGTAATCCACGATTTTTAGATGCGATCAAAGCGACACCGATCCAATTGTTGGCCATCGACGAAGCGCACTGCATTAGTGAATGGGGACATGATTTTCGACCCGACTATGCACGAATTGGCCAGTTCCGTGAAGCCCTCGGTGGAGTGCAAACGGTCGCCCTTACGGCAACGGCAACGCCGAAAGTCCAAGACGATATCTGTAGCATCCTTAAGCTCCAAAATCCGAAGAAGTTCGTCACAGGCTTTGCAAGAACCAATTTGCACTTGGGCTCGCTGTATTGCAACGGAGATCGAGATAAAGATGTGGCGTTGTTGAATTTCCTCAAAGAAGATCGTGGTTCCGGGATCATTTACGCCGCAACTAGAAAACGTTGCGAGAGTCTCGTCGAAACGCTCTCCGAAAAGGCCAAGCTTTCTGTGGGGGCCTATCATGCCGGTTTAACGTTGGATCAACGCAAGTTTATCCAAGAACAGTTTATGTCTGGTAAGCTCAAGGCGATTGTGGCCACCAATGCTTTCGGCATGGGGATCGACAAGGGTGATCTTCGATATGTCATTCACTACAACATCCCTGGGTCGATCGAAGCTTATTATCAGGAAGCAGGACGAGCTGGCCGAGATGGACTCCCGTCGCAGTGTGTCGTTCTCTTTTCTCCCCAAGATCGTTACATCCAAGAGTTCTTTGTTGAAAACGCGAATCCGCCTCGCGAGATGGTTGCGAAAGTCTACGAGTACATTACGCAACTTAAAGACGATCCGATCGAGATGACTTCGCAGGAAATGAAAGATCAGCTCGATGTCCCACAAACGGCCGAAGCAGTCGGCAATTGCTTGCAGATTCTTTCTCGGACAGGAGTTATTGAGCGGCTTGAGGTCAGCGGAGGCCTCGCCATGTTTCGACTGTCGAGTTCCGTGCCGACGATGGTCGATATGCTTCCTAAAGAGGCGGTCGTAAAACGCAAAGTCCTTCGAACCGTTGAAAAAGCGGTCGCAGATCGCCGAGATGAAGCCGTCTATGTTCATCCAAGATGGCTCATGCAGCACTCCGATCTCGATCGAGACACGTTGGCGAGGCATCTTTCGGACCTTCGCAAGCTACCTGGTTTCGAGTACGTCCCTCCATTCCGTGGACGAGCAATACACTTTCGAAAGCGAAATGTTCCCTTCGAACAGCTTGGTATTGATTTCAAAGCGTTGGAAGCACGCAAACGGGCGGACTTTGAAAAGCTTGAACGAGTGGTGCAGTTTGCACAGGGAAAAGTCTGTCGACAGATTAGTATTCTCCAGTATTTTGGCGACCCCGATGCCAAGCCCTGCGGGCTATGTGACCGATGCCAAGGCCAAGCAGGCTGGCCCCGGATGCCGGTCGTGAACATAGCTCAGAGTTCGGATGGAACGACGAATGGGATAGCCACCAGTGCGCAAAACAGTGCCGGCGTCTCGTCGAAAGGGCCTGAGCTAACTCAATCGCAACAAGCCGAAGTACAGCGGCGACTATTGGTTATTGCCGAGGCGATTGGTCGACATCGGGGTTTGTTTGGAAAAGGGGTCGTCACCGATTTTCTGTGTGGCGGGCAGACGGAAAAAATTGAACGCTTGAGGCTTTCTAGAATTCAAGGTTATGGAATCTTGAAAGGCTCACGCAAAAAGGATGTGGAAGGCTTATTGGAAATGATGCTTTCGACGGAGCTTCTCGAATCCAAAATGCCGATGGCTCGTCGGCCGACGATCGGTGTGTCGGAGGTCGGCTGGAAAGCGGCCAAAGGAGAGGCCGCAATTCCAGAAGCGGTGATTGCACGACTTCGGGCGTTAACACTGGATTCCCGAGCACCTCAGGCTTCACTCGTCTCGAATTCTATCGATGCCGCCCCGAAGGCAAACGAAAAACCGAGACTCGACCGTGATCAACCGGAGCGTGATCAAGAACTCAAAATTGCCGACGGTCGGAAGAAATCTGCCTCTTCGAGCGACTCGCAAGGCGATGAATCGAAATTAATCGGCCAACCCAGGGCCATTTCATCAGGTTCGCAAGCCGAAGCAATCGAGGGTCTGGCGAAAACGGAAAGCGATCCTTCAGAAGGGACCGCCGTCCCTCGGTCGCCCAATAATGACTGGCAATGGACACATCGTCTGGCGATTGATAGTCGCTATTCGCTGGTCGAAATAGCCGCTATTCGACGCTTTTCAGTCGATCAAGTTCTCGGAGATTTAGCCATCGCTGCCAGTCAAGGACTAGCGATTCCGACTCAGCGACTTTTGGACGCAACGACGGTGGAAGCTTTCAGCCGGGCTCGAATTGACCCACCGTCGGCGAAGTTGCATCCCGTTTTTGTTCAGCGGCCAGCATTGTGGCGACTGGCTCAGGCTATTCGCGGCTAACCATCGAGGCGGAATTCGCTATAATCCGAGCGACAGTAACGGTTACAGTTTCATCGATCGCCTTTTTGGGATATTGAAAGCGCTGAATGACTAAAGTGAACAGGGAGGATAACGAACAAACCACATCGGCTCGCGGGCAGAATCGAGGATCGAATTGGCTTTGGACGCTTCTGATAATCGGCATGGCCATAGGGCTTTACGGACTGATCAACGCTGAACCGGTATCGCACGTTCCGTATCACGTTTTCGAAGCAGAACTGGAACAACACAACATTCGTGTGATTCGAATACGCGATGATTCGGCCGATGGCTTTTTCAAATTGGCGCCCGTAAAAGCCGTCACGTACGACGAAAAAGGGAATTTAAAACCGCCCAAAGTCGCCGAAGACGGTACAAAAGAAACGTATCAAAAAAAGTTTTTTGTCGAGCTGCCGACCGATCAAGTTTCGCGTGGCAAGCTGTTGGAGCGGGTTAGCGCGCTGAAAAAAGAAGATCCGGAACTGGCTTACGATGTTTCTCCGGGGAGCATTGTTGATCAGGTCTATGTTCTTCTCTATATCGGGTTGGCAATTGCAACCGTAGTCTTGCTGTGGACAATGCTTCGCCGCTCGCGCGATCAAATGATGGGAGGCGGATTTCTATCGGGATTTTCCCGAAGTACTGCGAAACGCTACGAGAAATCCGATCAGCCGATTACCTTCTCCGACGTCGCCGGCTTGGACGCCGTCAAAGCGGACTTACAAGAAATTGTCGAGTTCTTAAAGTCGCCTGAAAAATTTCAGAAGCTCGGCGGACGGGTTCCCAAGGGAGTTTTATTGAATGGTCCTCCGGGAACAGGGAAAACGCTGTTGGCACGAGCCGTGGCGGGTGAAGCCGGGGTTGCTTTTTTCTCGGTCAATGGGAGCGAGTTTATTCAAATGTTCGTTGGAGTTGGTGCTAGTCGAGTTCGCGACCTCTTCCAACAGGCGAAAGATTCCAGTCCAGCCATTATTTTTATCGACGAAATCGATGCCGTGGGGCGTCAGCGCGGTGCCGGTTTAGGCGGTGGGCATGACGAGCGTGAGCAAACGCTCAATCAAATTCTGAGCGAGATGGATGGCTTTTCACCAACCGATTCGGTGATCGTCATGGCAGCGACCAACCGTCCAGACGTTCTGGATCCAGCGTTGCTACGTCCAGGACGATTTGATCGACATGTTACGGTTGGGCGTCCGACGCTGAAAGGTCGTATTGAGATCTTCAATGTGCATGTTCGCGATGTGCCGCTTGGTGAAGATGTCGACATCAAACGCTTGGCAGAGTCGACGGTGGGGATGACTGGTGCCGACATCCGAAATGTTGTCAATGAAGCCGCACTTTGGGCCGCACGCAACGACAAGTCAGTCGTCGGTATGGGCGATTTTGACTATGCGCGCGACAAGGTCTTGATGGGTGCCAAACGCGAAGAGGTTTTGTCTCCCGACGAACTTGAAAAAACCGCCTATCACGAGGCTGGCCATACCCTCGCAGCTTGGTTCCTGCCAGGAGCGCAGCGCGTTTACAAAGTCACAATCATCCCACGCGGCCAATCTTTAGGGAGCACGCAAATCATGCCCTCGGAAGATAAGCTGAATATGGCCGAAGGGGAGCTTCGCGATCAACTCATTGTCTTGCTAGGCGGAAGAGCAGCTGAAAAGGTCGTGTTTGATGAAACGTCGGCTGGTGCGGAAAATGATCTCGAGAGAGCAACAAAATTGGCTCGTCGAATGGTTGGGCATTGGGGAATGAGCCAGAAGCTCGGACCCGTTTCGTATAAGATGAGTTCCGAAGATCCATTCCTCGGCCGTGAAATGCATCAACAGCGTCAATTTAGCGAAAAGACTCAGGAAACGATCGATTCCGAAGTCGGCGACATTCTACGTTCTGCCGAACGTCGTGCCGTCGACCTGTTGCATCTTAAACGCAAAGAGCTTGAAGCAATTAAAGATGCGTTGCTTGAACAAGAAGAACTCGACGAGATCGAGCTGACGGCACTCATCGGGCAAAGCATTCATGCAACGAAACAAGGGATCGAAGTTCCCGCTGCCGTCGAAATTGTTGGGTAAGAATTAGCAGCGAATCGTATTTTGTTCGTAGACGAGTTCGGACCCAAAATGTCGGACGGCTCGAGGTCTGACGTTGACCGCGTTGATAAGCGATTAGCGCAACC
>JANOAI010000382.1:0-5658 GCA_031411055.1 Pirellulaceae bacterium | reverse complement strand
CCCTTCGCAGCTTGGCAGCACGCACGACACGAACGCTGGACAAAGCCATTTCGAAAGCTATCGGATCGATCACATCCGATGACTGCATAAACTGCTTCAACGCATGCGGCTACGGCCTACGTGATTCCTAAAGATGCTCTAAGGCAGCCCGCGAAACGCTTGATGTGCAAACCATCGAGACGATCTCGAAGCCAATCTCGCAATCGATTTATGCATATGGCGCTGTGGTTGCACCTTGGAACCAACATGCGGTGATTGCATCGCCACTTTCCGGACGCATTACCAACTTGAAAGTGCAACCGGGCGACTCAGTGGTGGCGGGACAAATCCTCGCCGAGATGGACAGCCCGGATCTGGAGCAACTGGTTCTGGCTCTACGTGCGTCCCAAGTGGATCTTTTGCTCTCCGAACGCTTGGTCGAGAATGTTCGCCCGGCCATACTTAGCGGAGCTGTTCGCGGCGTTCGATTGGTTGAAGCAATATCAAAACTTGAACAGGATCGAGCAGCGGTGAAATTGGCGAGCTCCAAGTGGCATTCGCTTCAACTTCCGTCCACGATGCTAGAAGCAATTTTGCGTGAGCCCCGCCTTGATCATCGGCAATCTCTCGAATTGCGAAGTCCAATCCAAGGTGTCGTAACGCATGCAGATTTGTCGATTGGGAAAGTCGTCGACCCCAAGGAACACTTATTCGAAGTCCTTGATCTACGAAATGTTTGGTTGCAGATTCAGGTACTCGAGAAAGACCTCGCTCAAGTGATGGTAGGGCAGCCCGTTGTGCTACGACTTACCGCCCTGCCGGATCATCCTTACCTTGGCACCATTGACGTGGTTGATTCGTTTCTCAACCCTGATACTCACTTCGGGACGGTCTGGACGACATTGACGAATGACATGAGTGATATTGCGCAGCTACTACCTGGAATGTCGGGCCGTGTGCGAGTCGATCTGAAGCAATCCGGCGAACGGTTAGTTATTCCAATCAGCTCTGTGATTCGCGATGGAGCTGAGCGATTTGTTCTAGTCGAGCTCGAGCAGACCGACGCCGCGTCAACCTATCAAAAGCAACCACTCGTTCTCGGCAAACGCGACGGTGACTCAATCGAAGTTTGTGGCGGTAATTTGTATTCCGGCGATCGCGTGGTCACTCGTGGTAGCCACGAACTTGGAAGCTTCTTTGCCAAAGGGGTACTGACAGTCAGTCCCGAGACAGCTCGTGACATCGGCCTGACAACTCATTTGGTTGCATCAAGTATTGTCGCAAAGAACTTAACGATTGACGGAATCGTCGATGTACCACCGACACATCGCAGCGTGGCATCGGCACAACTGGCCGGTACCATAAAATCGATCTTGATAGACCGAGGTCAGAAAGTGCGTCGCGGCGATGTACTCGCGGAAGTATCGAGCCAAGCTTTTCAGAATCTACAAATCGACTTTCTGCAAGCCAATCTAAACGTAAGACTTAAGCAAACCCTGGTCGACAATCTTCGGTCGGCCAATGACGCGATTGCTCAACGCCAGTTGTGGGAAAACGAGAGTCAGCTCAACCAATTTTCGAGTCGTCGCGATTCGTTCATACAGCAATTGAAGACGGCCGGACTAACGGAAAGCGAAGTAACTAGCTTAGCGAACAATGAGCAGATCATTGACAGTTTGCCTGTTCGCGCACCGATTGATGGAGTTATCGTTGGCTTTGATAAATTCCTTGGACACGTCGTGCGTCCTGAAGAGCCACTCTTTGAAGTCCATGACCTCAGCCACGCATGGGTTCAAGGCTTTATATCGGAACGTGATTTCTCCAGTGTCCGCATTGGCCAAAAGGTCCGCATGAGATTCGTGACATCGCCCGATGAAGTTGTCTATGGAACGGTTGCACGGAGCGGTCAAGCTGTTTCAAAGGATGATCGAACGCTTTCGCTTTGGATCGAAATGCAAGACATGCCTTCGTTTCAGCTCCAGCACAATATGCTAGCGCGCATACATATTGAAACGGGTGATTCGTTGAGTGGCTTAGCCGTGCCGTTGGCTTCGATTGTTCGCGAAGGGATGCGATCGTATGTATTCGTTGAGGGGGCAGATAAAACCTTCGAGCGACGATTTGTCGTTATTGGCAAGGCGAACGACTTGCAGGTTAGTATTCTCGACGGATTGTCAGCGGGTGAGTCGATCGCCGTCGGCGGCGCGGCAGCACTTCAATCGGGTTATGCTGCATTGAAGTAAGCCTATTCCACGTAAGTCAAAAATATGCTCAACGCAATCATCCGGTTTTCACTTTATAATCGCGGTCTGGTCTTATTAGCCGGTTTGCTGATTTTGTTATACGGCGGCTTTCAACTCAGTCAAATGCCGGTCGACGTCTTTCCAGACTTGAATCGCCCGACTGTCACGATTATGACCGAGTCGCCGGGATTGGCACCCGAAGAAGTCGAAGTTCTCGTAACGCGGCCAATCGAGTATCAGCTCAATGGAGCGACGGGCGTGCAACGTGTTCGATCTGCCTCTGGCATTGGATTATCCATCGTATGGGTAGAATTCGAATGGGGTACTGATATCTATCGCGATCGGCAAATCGTGGCCGAAAAAATGCAAATCGTCAATGCGAGACTGCCGGCTGGCGTGAACCCCGTCATGGCTCCAATCTCCTCGATCATGGGCGAGATCATGCTGCTCGGATTGCGATCCGATGCCGTACCATCCGATGACGCAGCGGCCGAGACGCAGCGCATGCAACTAAGAACACTCGGCGAATTCACAGTTCGAAACCGTTTACTAGCCGTCGAAGGTGTTTCGCAAGTTACGGTCATGGGCGGAACGCTGAAGCAATATCAAATCATCACCTCGCCAGCTCGACTAGCCGCTCAGAACATTACACTTCAGCAACTGACCGAGGCGGCACAAAAAGCCAACGTACTGGCTGGCGGTGGAATCATGGTACGACCGCCGAGAGAATCTTTGATCCGAATAAGGGGCCAAAGTCTGTCGCTGGAAGAAATTGAAAATACGCCCGTCCTTTGGCGTGGCAAGCGAGCCGTCTTGATCAAGGAAGTTGCCGACGTCGGCTTTGGCGGCCCAGTCAAACGCGGCGACGGCAGCGTTCGTGTGAAAACTGATCACGGCGTCGAAGGTGGATCGGCCGTCATCCTTGCCGTTCAAAAGCAACCTGGTGCCGATACGCTCACCTTGGATCGAGAGATTGATACGGTGCTTGACGCATTGCAAGCAGACATGCCGCCGAGCGTCGTTATCGAGCGACGTATTTTTAAACAAGCCGACTTCATTCGTTCGGCAATCGACAATGTAATCGAAGCGGTTCGCGACGGAGCCATTTGGGTTGTCATCGTATTGTTTCTTTTCATGTGGAATTTTCGCACCAGCATAAGCTCTCTAACTGCGATGCCGCTCTCGATATTTTTGACGTTTTTGATTTTTCATTGGTTTGGAATCACGATTAACACCATGTCACTAGGCGGTATCGCCGTTGCTATTGGCGATCTGGTAGATGATTCGATTGTAGACATCGAAAACATCTATCGACGCTTGAAAGAAAATCGACATTTACCAATTGAACAACAGCGACCAGCCATAGACGTGATCTATGACGCATCCTGTGAAGTTCGCAATTCCATCGTTTACGCAACGTTGATCGTCGCCTTAGTTGTGCTGCCGCTGTTCTCGATGAGTGGCCTCGAAGGCCGCATGTTCGCACCGTTGGGGCTTTCATACATAATTTCTTTACTCGCTTCGCTAGCCGTTTCGCTGACGATCACGCCAGTCTTAGCCTACTACCTACTTCCAAGTGCAAAATTTTTGGACGATCGAGGTGACCCATTTTTGCTTCGGGTTTTAAAAGTCGTTGCTGAACGAGTCTTACGAATCACACTTCGTCATGCCAACGCGGTACTGATGGTTACATTAGTGTGCGTCGCCATTTCACTTACATCTTTGTATTGGATGGGAGGTGAGTTTTTGCCACCATTTAACGAAGGAACGTTCACTATTAGCTTCCAAACCGAACCAGGAACGAGCCTGATTGAAAGCCAACGGTTAGCCGAGCGTGCCGAGCAAATGCTTTTAGATATCCCTGAGGTGATCGCCGTTTCTCGCCGCACCGGTCGAGCGGAACTCGACGAACATGCTGAAGGAGTCAACTCGTCTGAGATGGATGTTCGTGTCAAAGAACACCGACGTCCGAAACCAGGAATCATGCCAGCGGTCTTGCGCATGATCCCGATTGCACATCTTTGGGGTTTCGAGACGGACGGTCGTCCGCATGAGGAGGTGATGGCTGATATACGCGACAAAGTTACCCTCATCCCTGGCATTAAAGCGAATATCGGTCAACCTATATCGCACCGTCTGGATCACATTATGTCTGGCGTGCGCGCTCAAATCGCCGTAAAAGTATTTGGCAATGACCTGCGCGAGCTTCGCAATGCAAGCCAAGATGTCTATACCGCAATGAGTCAAGTTCCAGGAGTAGTCGATTTGCAGCTCGAGCCGCAAGTTGAAGTGACTCAAGTTCGATTGCAAGTTCGCCGTGAGGATGCAGCTCGCTACGGGCTTGCTCCGGGCGACGTCGCCGATCTGCTAGAGACAGCTTACAAAGGTCGCATCGTCTCACAAGTGCTTGATGAAGATCGGTATTTTGGTTTGGTGGTATGGTACGACGCCGCGTCTCGTAGCGATCCTGATGTCATTGCTGAAACGATCATCGAAACTCCGTCGGGACGACGCGTTTCGTTAGGTGAGGTTGTCGACGTTCTCGACACGACTGGTCCGAATACGCTGAATCGCGAACATGTCCAGCGGCGCATCGTTGCATTCTGCAATGTCCAGGGACGGGATTTAGCCAGCGTGGTAAACGATATTCGCGTTTTGACCAAGCCGATCGAGGAACGACTTCGCGCACTTCCCGGAGACTATCACATAGAGTACGGCGGCCAGTTCGAGGCTCAGCGCGATGCAACTTTTCGCTTGTTGGTTCTCGGTAGCCTCTCAGTAGTCGGAGTCTTTTTACTACTCGTTAAGTGCCTTGGCTCATGGCGACCGGCGTTGCAGGTTCTCGTCAACATTCCATTGGCTGCGATGGGATCCATCATCACACTCTTGCTCGTCAACCAGCCATCGTCCGAAGCCCTTGCGGCGGTATCTTGGTGGCAATGGCCTAGCGTGTGGATCGGAGCGACAACGTTGTCGGTTGCTCATTGGGTTGGCTTCATTACCTTGATCGGTATCGTTAGCCGCAATGGCATCATGATGATTTCGCACTATATGCACTTGATGGAACACGAGGGAGAAGCGTTTGGGGAAGCGATGATCATTCGTGGCAGCCTCGAACGTTTGGCACCCGTCATGATGACGGCCACCACGAGTTTTATCGGCCTGCTGCCGCTAATCCTTGGTGCTGGCCAAACAGGCAAAGAAATTTTGTATCCCCTCGCTCTGGTCGTCTTTGGCGGGATGTTGACCTCAACGCTTCTCGATCAACTCGTCACTCCGGCGTTGTTCTATCGCTTCGGCTGCAAACCAAAAGCAAGTTAATTTTGCCAAATTTTTTCGCTAGATCGAAGGGATTGATTCCTTGACGCCTCTAATTGGACAGGTGGCAGTAAACGGATTTGCCGACTTTTTAGAATTATGGATGTGCCTGTGTTTT
>JANOAI010000381.1:0-1820 GCA_031411055.1 Pirellulaceae bacterium | reverse complement strand
CGTCGTGTTCATAAGCCAGACTCCATTCGGGCTGAATCGTTTTCAGTTTGAGAATTGGGGGAGTCTGGCTTATCTCATTTATGCTCATTTGCTTGCAAACCCAATTGTTTCCGCTTTCAAAATCCGCTACGGCGTTGCCTTTTGGGAGGGTCAAAGCCGAGGGACGAGGCTTCGGCGAGGGTGCGAGTAGCATTAGTAACCGTTGCCCTCCCCTCGCTGCGCTCGACCCTCTCGCAAGCGGGAGGGTGAAGATGGGTTGAGCCCAATGAGCAAGCGAGAAGAGGTAAAACACAGCGGGATTTCATGATCCATCCAACGTCTTGCATTCGCGCACGGTTGTATAGCACTTTGATTAGAGTGCTCGTTTGCGTTTCGCGGCCGATGGATCGGGTGTTTCGTTTGGTTTGGATTCTTTGGCTGAATTGTTGGCAGCGTTCAGCAATTCGTTAGCGACCTTCGGATCAAACGGTTTCTTTTTGACGTACATTTCGAGAATTTTTTCGGCAAACGGCTTTTGGTCGGGCGTTGCTTTGTCGATGACTTTTTCCTGCCAGCCGACTGCTTTTTCGAACTCTTCATTGGCTGCACACGCGGCAGCCAGCGAGGCCATATCGCTTACATCTTGATACCCGGAAAGTTCGCAGGCCTTCGTCGCCGATTCAACAGCCGCTTTCGGGTCACGAAGTTGTTGGTTGTCGGTAGTCGCTAGCAACCAAGCTCGATTCTGATGCGCTAAGCCATATTTTGGTTCAAGCTCAATAGCTTTGTCGTAGTCACGAAGCGCGTCCACTGTTTTTCCGAGCTGTAACAGATTGTAGCCTCGGTTGTTGAAGGCGACGGTTGCCTTGGGGTTGATTTCGATAACGGCTCCAAAGTCGCGAATCGCCTCGTCGTGTTTGCCTTGCTGGAAGTGGAGGTATCCGCGGCTCATGAGTGGCGGGATGGCGGATGGCTTATTTGTTCCCGTGATTTCGACAGCTTTCGAAAAGTCTTTCACGGCGTCGTCAAGCTTGTTCATTGCCTTCAAGGCAACGGCTCGCTGCTGATACAAAATTGGATCGTTGGATCGTCCTTGAATCGCGACGTTGTAATCTTGGATCGCTTCTTCGGCTTTCCCTTTCAAAATGTAAGCCGCCGCTCGGTTGATGAGCGGAGAGATATCTTCTTTGTCCTTTTCGAAGGCCGTCGTGTAATCTTCGATAGCTCGGTCATGTTCACCTCGGGCTGCATAAAACAGACCGCGGCTCATGTATGCATGGGCTGCTTGATAGCCAAGTTCAATCGCCTTGTTAAAGTCGTCGAGTGCACCATCGGCGTTGCCAGCTGCCCAGAGAGATCCACCCCGCAATGTGTAAAGTCGGCCATCTTCTGGCTGCGCCTCGATCAGTTCTGCGTAGATCTCCGCCGCCTCAGAGAGACTCACCGCGTTGGCCTTGGCGACTAAACCTTTTCTACCGGAATGGGACCGGATCAAGAAGTTTTCTTCTCGAGCTTCAAGAACGGTTAGAAGATCCCCTTTTTCGATGACGTCGACCAGATCTTGGCTGAAAGTCAGACGCATTTGGACCCTGGCGACCCGCGGTTCGGGGACGGAAGGCTCCTCAGCGGAAGTGAACGAAGCGCTGAAGAAACCGAAAGCAAGAAAAAGTGCCTTTATGGCAAGGCGACCTGAGATTCCGGCTGATTTAGTTGGAGATTTCATAGGTACCAACTTAGTTGGTTGTACCCAAATTGGGAAACAGCTTCAGCAACGTTTCTCGCAGTTTTCGGTATGTCCTGACATTTTCGATTTTACGCATTTTCCCAATTTTAGGCTGCAT
>JANOAI010000380.1:0-4469 GCA_031411055.1 Pirellulaceae bacterium | reverse complement strand
TCCAAAGTGGCGGGAGCTTCCGGCATGGAACTTCCGGAAGATGAGGAAGCGGGGCCCGGGCTACGCGAGGAAGAAAAGAAGGCCAAACTCGAACAGGAGATGCGGGACTCCCAGTTTTCCGACCTCTTGTACCGTCGTATTCTTCAATTGAAATCGGAGAACAAACGAGCGAGCTTTTATGTTGCCAGTGCAAATGGAGAACGAGGTAATATTGAGCAAGCTCGTAATCAGATGCAACAGCTTGCTCCTGGTGATGCGACCGGTTACGTCCCCGCTCATGCGTGGCTGGCGTTAGATCTTTATCGACGTCGCATCATGGGTGAAAAGATCGAGATGAACGAATTTACGCACCACATGGTCGCTGCCCAAGAGTTTCAGGGCGGCACAGTCTGGGCAGACGTACTTGCGTATTACGCTGGCTTGTTGGAAAGCGAGAAGAAGTCAAGTGAAGCAACCAATATGCTTCAACGAGCGGCCAACATCGATTCGAAGTACTTGCTTACGCTCAGCGGATTCTACGCCATGCACAAGCAGCCAATTCAAGCTCGCGAAGCTGCCGATCAGGCGGTTGCGAAGTTCAGTGAGCGACTTGGAAAACGTGACGAACTGGACTCGGATCGAATCTTGGTTGCTCGTGCACACTATGCAACTTCAGGTAAGCAAGAAAATTACGATGCCGCGATTCGCGTGCTCAAAGAGGGCAAACGAATTCGTCCGGATCGTCCCAAGTTGAATCGCGAGTTGTCCAACGTGTATCGAAGCATGTTTCGAGCGCAAGTCGTTCAAGCCGAAAATGGCTACAAGGCAAATCTTGGTTTGCTGAATATGGCCATTATGGAAGATCCAACGAACCCAGCGGTCGGCGAGGAAATCATGTGGCTTCAGAATCTCGGAGTTACTGTCGACGAAAAAATGATCCAATCGCTGCGCGAGCAATTGGCGAACGGCGGTGCTTCGGCCGTGACGCATTTGTTGCTCGGAAATGCCTATTTCAATCAAAAGAATCTCGAAAAGGCGATTCAACACTGGCAACTTGCCCAGGGGCAAGACCCCAATATGGTCTTAGCTCTCAATAACTTAGCCGTTGCGTTTTCTCAACTCGATCCGCCCCGAATTGTTGAAGGCTTGAAGCTCATAGAACGTGCGATTGACCTGAGTTCAGGCGATCCAGAGTTCTACGATAGCAAAGGGGAGATTCTTTTTCGTGCAAAACGCTACGAGGATGCAATTGCGAGTTACGAGACAGCATTGCAACGAAACCCATATCGACTGGGGACACGCAACAAGCTGGTCGAAGCGTATCAAAAGGCCGAGTTGACCGATATGGTTGATGTGCAGCTCAACGTCATCAAGAAGTTGCGTGACGAATTTCGTGCGCGCGGGCTTTCCGATCAAGGTTTAATGATTTCAGCCCCCAAAGAAGAGGCGACAGAGAAGAAGGAAGAAAAGCCGACCGAGCCAGAAGTCAAGCCGGAAGCTCTCTCGAATATCTTCAAAGAACTCGAGAAGGGTAAGAAATAGACTCATGATTTTTGAACAACGAACGGCATATACGACCCTTATTACTATCTGCTTGTTCGCAAATGTCGGTTGCTACCCCAAGCCTCCGATCCAAGATTTATCCAAAGTAGTGATGAAGCTTGACCAAGCCGAAACGCCTGCGATTGAGACCATAAGCCCGGAAGAATATATCAAAGCAGCCTACGAGGGAGATTTGGCTCAGGTGCAACGAGCCGTCCGTCAAGGAACTCCAATCGATTCGCTTGATGCCGAAGGTCGAACAGCCTTAATGTTGGCAGCGTTTGAAGGGCACAATTCGGTCGTCGAAGCTTTACTAAAAGCCGGAGCAGTAGTCGATTTTCCAGGTCCGTTCAGTCGAACCGCCCTCATGTTTGCGGCGACGGGAACCAATGCAGAAACGGTCGAGATTTTGCTCAAAGCTGGCGCAAACGTAAACGCGAAGGACACTCACGAAAACTGGACTCCGTTGATGTTTGCGGCCTCGGAAGGGCACTTGGATGTCGTTCGAACGATTCTCGATCGCAATCCCGACATCGATTTTCGTGAGGTGGATGGCGAAAATGCGCTCGATTTTGCCGCTCAACGGAACCATCCTGACGTGGTCAAGCTCATTCAGTCGAGAATGAAAGCACCGAAGTAAATCGAGGATGCGGGCCCGACGAGACGGCGATTGGCGGCAAGAGCGGATGCTAGCTAAGCCACTTCACAATTCCGGCCAGGAGCACGACCGAAATCCCGCTCATCGCGATCATGCCAACAAAAAAGTAGCGTGAGTAGCGATGCACTCCGCACTCCAATGCCAGTTTTTCGATAGCATGCTCGGCCTGTGCCATGCTCACGCCCGTCTCTTCACGGTAAAGGTAGACAGCTTCGCGCCACATTCCTTCACGAATGAGATGTATGGCGAAGGGTTCTTGGGCGATGGTGGAGTTGGATACAGTTGGAAATGAAGACACTCGAAACTTCCCTGACGAATGGATTCGCGGCTCTACCCAGGCCACGCTGCCCAAAATGGCAGTATTGGATGGTCGCATGATGAAGTGACCCACAACCAGGGCCATTCGCGTTGTGCCATTACCGTGCCTCCCTGCATCGGCACAAGCAAGTCGTAGGGTTCAGTTTTTCGTAAAAATGGAGTTTCGGGCTCCGGGTTGGCTAGCCTCCGAAAACCTTGCGGATTATCGGGTTATGCCGAAAACGGAACTTTTGACTGTCTATGCCATGAAATCGAGTGGGTAGGTGGCGGGCAAAAATTTGCCATCTTTTCTTAAACTCTTGCTAAGCTTATGCTTACGCTAGCGTCCGTTGCCCTGGTGAAGGATTCAGCTGGAGCGGAAAAATGAGTCAATTTCTTTTCTACTATCAACGTCCTGAACCGGCGACATGGGTCTACATGTCGTCGTTTGTTATCGTTGCGCTCTACTTCATGTTCCATCGTTTGTGGAGCATTCGCAATGTCGATATAGCTTTGATTATCCTGCTGACACCGGGCCTTATGTTGGTCTTTGAGGGACGCAAACTGAAGAGCCTTACGGCGGCTGACGTTCTTTCAAAGGTAACGCAGGACGCAGGCAACGACGCTTCCGCCGATACCGCTTCACCGAATCTGTCGACAACTTCGACCTCACTGGCTGCGAAACCTGTTGCGAGTTCGTCAAAATGGACGGCAAAGGAATTGCAATTCGCAGGCTTTGCTTGGTTGCTAACCATTTGCGGACTCTGGATTGTAAGGCTTCTCCTCGATACGGCCATGGTTCGACGCCCGTTGCTGGAGCCGAATCTTTCGAGCGGTGGAACGACCTTTATTGGTGTTTCACTTTTCCTCTTCTTGATGGCCAACGTCGTTACAAGCCCGGCCATTTTCCAATTGAAAACCGGAACGCGGCCGGGTCCTGGTTACGATCTATTGAAGCTACTTCCTGATATTCAAACTTCACCGAACCCAGCTCTCGCCGTTGACTCTTCAACTTCAAAGTCTTCCGAAGTCGCTGAATCGCTAATCGAACCAATCTCCAAGGAAGTCAATGTGGTCGGTATTGCACGACTGCTATTGATTATTTCCAATCTGATTTTGATTTTGGGAATTGTGGCGATCGGTTACTGGCATTTTGAGAATCTCAAAACGGGCATTGGCGTTGCGACTCTTTTCCTTTTGCTCCCCTACACGGCGCAAATGACTGGCCGTTTGGATCATCTTGCTCCAGGAGCGTTGATCGTCATGGCGATCGCTTTTTATCGCCAGCCATTGATCGCGGGGATCCTGTTGGGCGGGGCTGGCGGTTTGGTTTTTTATCCCTTCTTTCTTCTTCCACTCTGGCTAAGCTTCTACTGGTTGCGTGGCCGACGTCGATTCTTGATTGGCTTCTTCTTATCCGTTTTCGGAATGATCGGTGGCTTGGTCGCGGCAACCCATGATGGATTTTGGCCTCGACTCAGACAAATGTTTGGTGCCATCCAGTTCGCGACCGAGAATCTTGATGGCATTTGGGGCTTAGGATGGCACCCATACTTCCGAGTCCCAGTGATGGTTGTGTTTATCGTACTGAGTTTGTCGTTCGTCTTTTGGCCCGCACAGAAGAACCTCGCCACGTTGATGAGCTGTTCAGCGGCGATTATGGCCGCGTCGCAATTCTGCTACGCGTATGGCGGCGGTCTCTATATGGCATGGTTCCTCCCGACCTTGCTATTGACCGTCTTTCGACCAAATCTCGACGATTGCATTGCTCTCGACGTCGTACGGGCCATCGGAAAAAGCAAGCCGCCCAAGGGCCCCCCAGACCGAGATGCCGCGACTTATGCGGAAGCAGGCTAATTCGCTGTCGGATTCATGAAATGAGTGAGACTCGGACCTTGCGGAGTTGCGAGAACAGCTAGAGCATTTTCATTTTTCATATAGCCATTCGGAAAACGGGGTCAGGTACCAAAAGTGCAAAGCACCCGAAGGGCCG
>JANOAI010000379.1:0-2889 GCA_031411055.1 Pirellulaceae bacterium | reverse complement strand
CGGTTCTTCAAGGTTTTCTCGCACTGCACCGGACGGCTCGCGCCGTTCCGCTTCCAAAGTCAGCGGCATTGGGCGTTAGGCTAGAAGCACGGCCAGCATGTCGACTTTAATTTACCGCAAATCGGGCAATACAACGTTGCCGATGCGACTAGCCATTACAAGATTTGTTCACGGCCGATCGACGGTGACGTACGATTGAGCAACTTGTTGTTAACCATGCTTCAACGCGTCGACGTCAAGGTCGAAGCGTTCCAAGACAGTCTTCGTCCGTTGGGGGAATTAATTGCGTAGAACTTTTCAGAACAACATGACAGCGCAACTTGCTTTGGCTTGGTGGAGCGGGGGCGGTTTTAGGATAGGCTCTAGTTGGACAACGCCACGTTGCGCTGGAGTCCAGGCTTTAGCTGCATTTTCTCATCTGAAAGAGCTCAAAATCATCGACCGAAAATCGGGGTATCCCGCCGAGATCCAGGCAAAAATCAAAGCCCTGTTGCCAAGCACGGCAGTGTTTTTCTGACGTAAGTCAATCATGTCTTTGCAAAGGTCTTGGTACCAAATGCCTCTTCTGGCATCATCAACCGTTTGAATTGCGGTGCATATTCGGTCCCACTCCTTTCGCATGGCAAATGCTTGGCTAGGATAGTCACAAACAGACTATCTCACGGATTTTGGAAGTAACGAATTCGATCTCGATTATTGGTGAATTGGTAATGGACAAGATCGATATTCCGTTTGGCAGAGATTTCTTGCAGGTTTCGGTTCCGACAGGATGTGTACCGCACGTCCTACGAAAGGAGCCAATGCCTATCTTGCCGGATCCAGTTCAGGCAATGGAGAGAGCGTTACAGGAGCCCATTGGTTGTCCATCGATAAGGCAATTGGCAAAGCGTGGATCAAAGGTCTGTATCGTGATCTGTGATATCACGCGTCCCGTCCCCAACGGCATCGTTTTGCCAAAACTTGTTCAAGCATTGCTTGATTCGGAAGTCGCTCTCGAAGATATCACCATCTTGGTAGCAACCGGTTTGCACCGACCGAACCTTGGAGACGAAATGCGGGAATTGATCGGAAACCAATGGGTATTCGAAAATGTACGAATTGAGAACCACAATGCCCGTGACGAAGCATCCTTGGTGCGATTGGGAGAAACGCCAACCGATAGAATTCCAATCGTGCTCAATCGTCGAATTGTCGACGCGCATCTTCGAATTGTAACGGGATTAGTCGAGCCACATTTCATGGCGGGGTACTCTGGCGGTCGAAAGGTGATCGCGCCGGGGGTTGCCGGTGAAGAGACAATTCGAACGTTCCATAACTTTCGCTTTATGAGCGATAGCAAAGCGACGAATTGTAGTCTCGATGGGAATCCGCTTCACCGTGGGCAATTGGAAATTCTCAAAGCGGTTGGGCCAGTTTACTCGGTCAATACGATCATCGATGAACAACGGAAACTGAGCTTTGTAAATTTTGGAGAGTGCCAGCAAAGCCA
This sequence comes from Pirellulaceae bacterium, assembly GCA_031411055.1. GTDB lineage: Bacteria > Planctomycetota > Planctomycetia > Pirellulales > Pirellulaceae > JAIYDQ01. The sequence continues at coordinate 1,400 of JANOAI010000379.1, read as the reverse complement.
TTTGAAAGCCGTTGACTTTGTGCGTCGTTACGCCGAACTCCCAGTCGATCGTAAATTCTCTACCGTCGTGACGAGTGCTGCTGGATATCCACTCGACAAAACGTATTACCAAACGATCAAAGGGATGGTCGGTCCGTCTCAAATCTTGAATGAAGGTGGCACTTTAATCATAGCCAGCGCATGCGACGAAGGATTAGGATCGGCTGAATTCCGAGAATCGCAACTAAGTCTGATTAGGCTGGGAACAAGTGGCTTCTTGGACTCGATTCGCGAAAAACCATTTGCAGATATCGACGGTTGGCAAAGCCAAATGCAAACGCGGGCAACCAGTGTAGGACGCGTTCAGCTATATAGCCCAGGTCTTAGCCTTGGAGATCGTCAAGCGACGGGAGTCGAGATGATCGACAGTTTGGAGCAGGCCATCGCAGACAGTGTCGCTCAGAACCGAGACCCGCATGTCGCCTTTATCCCCGAGGGCCCTTACGTTATCCCATTACTTGCTCCGGTAGAGAAAAGCATCTGAGGTCAAAAGCGACGTAAGAAGTGCTTTCATGCTACCGCCATTTTCTTTGTATTCGCGATAGGCATTTTGAAGAACGGGAGCATCGTTGAGCGTTTCATTCCGGCCCATCCAAAATCGGAAAGCATGGCGAACAAAAACCTGTTCAGCTCGCTCATTCGCCGCGATCTTTTGAATCATCTCGATGGCATTACTGACCTTGCCATCGAGTGAAGGGTCACCCGACTCGATGATCTCGCCCGTAGTGTCAACAGGTTCTTCCAGTTCCGTCTCACGATACAAACCCGCATGGTTGTACATCTCAAACGGAAGGCCAAGCGGATCCATTTTTTTATGACAAGTCCAACAATACGATTCCTTGGTGACTCGCATTCGCTCGCGTAGTGTGTTGTGAGGCTCATCGGGGAGCATTGCATCCACGGTGATGGGCACATCGGGAATGCCGCCACCGAGCAATCGTTCACGAATCCATCGGCCGCGGTGAATCGCATGATTGTCCATGGCATCGGAATGCGAAACGAGCCAGCTTGGATGGGTCAGAATGCCTAAGCGTTGTCCTTCGGGTACCTTGGCCAAAATACGCTCTGGTTTCATTGAACCACCGCCAAAGCTGCGTCGACTGACTCGAACGGAGGTCGGTGGTCCCGCAAGATCTGCCTCCACAATACCTCGACTGGGCTTGTCGCTCTTGTTAGTAGCTGATTTCGTATTGGCCTTCTCGTCGACATTCAATTCGGCCTCCAACGATTGTTCCCGCAGCTTGTCTTCCTTCGCAATCACGGCGACCTCTTTTTTCGATCGTTGTCTGCCAAAGTAGACATTGTCTGACGGTGTCGCGACGACCATTTGGGTCGTAAGCAATTGTTTAAAAACGTCTTGA
>JANOAI010000378.1:0-16691 GCA_031411055.1 Pirellulaceae bacterium | reverse complement strand
GCACCCGAAGGGCCGTTCCGGCTTTTGGTACCTGACCCCGTTTTCCAAGCCTACGTCGTTCATGAAAATGCTCTAGAAAAAACACCAATGGGTTGCGTCGATTGTTTAATCTTGGATAGTCGAAAAAAATCGAGCGTCGATTTTCTCGAATTCGATGCCGTCGACTTGCAGGTAGTTTAACATCAATCGAGTAAATGCAAAGTTCGTCGAGACTGGAATCGCGGATACCGATTGCACTCTATAGTGGAACATGGAGGACGCTTTCGAATTTAGACAATTGAAGAGCTTTACCTCATATAATGCGATGTGGTTTAATAATTAAGCGCTGGTCGGCGGCGACTTTCAGGAAATCACAAAAAAAGAGTCACGAATCTTTTTATCGATTCGCGACTCTAAGTATCGTTAAGCTTGACGCTGTTTTGACAAATTAACGCCCCGAAAACATTTGGCGTAACGCTGCGTTCTTGCGTCGTTCCAGTTCAATCAACTTCGCCAGGATTCCACCGGACGAATCGATCGCACAAGAACTGCGTCGCAAGAATTAATTCGCTAAAACGTTGCCACACGTTGCAGTATAAACGTATAAACGGTTTGGGTAAAAGATAGGGCTTTCCGCTTGGGATTTGACGGGGGACTTCTCATATATTCGATTTCCACTACCATGAAGATGCTATGGGTGCCAACGCGAGTCATCTTCAAAATGCCTGCAACGCCCATCAACACGGCGAGTTGCAAGTGGCCGAGCAACTCTATCGAGCAATAATTCGTTCCGATCCCGATTGTGCGCCGGCTCGTTTTGGTCTTGGGCTTCTTGCTTCGCAACTTAACCATGATGCCGAAGCCATTGAGCTCATTCGTCAAGCAATCCAGCTTTTGCCAACGGAGCCGACGTATCACCAGGGGATGGCATGTACCCTCGCAAAAGTTGGGATGCATTATGAAGCAATCCGTTATTTTTCCGAAGCTGTCCGCCTTAAGCTGGATTTTGTCGAAGCCTGGAATGACCTGGGCAACTCTCTCCGAGCAACGGGACGCAACGTGGAAGCTGAGAACGTTTATCGACGATCTCTTGAGCTTAAACCGGACCTAGTCGAGACATATTGCAATCTCGGCCTTTTACTTCATGAAAAAGGAGCCCTACAAGACGCCCTCGCCTGCTTTGAAAAAGGTATTCACGTGAATTCAGGCTTGCCCGAGTTGCATTTTAACCTCGGACGTCTCCTGGAAGAGTTTGGATTGATGAATAAAGCGGAAGCGTCTTATCGAAAAGCTATCGAAAACCGCCCCCATTTTGTACAAGCTTGGATCAACCTCGGCGGCGTCCTGTGTCAGCAGCGAGGTAGATCGGAGGAATCGCGGCAAGCGTATCTTAATGCAATCAAGGCAGATCCTTCACAGAATGATGCTCGCATTCATCTTGCTCGACTGGACCTCGTTGAAGGTCGAATCGATGAGTCGTATCGTGGTTTGAATGCATTGCATCGCGATTTTCCAACGAACGTAGCGGTTGCATCCATGCTACTTCATGTTGAGCAGACTCGTTGCGAATGGTCGCGGATCCAATGCTTAACGGAACTGATTGTTCAGTGGCTCACGAACAATCCGATTTCATTTACGCGAAGCGACATTTCTCCGATCAATTTACTTGCTTCTCCGATCATGATCTCATCGGAACTGTTGCTTCGAACGGTACAAGGCACCCTGCGACGGATCAAGGGTGTGGAGCCACCTACTCATCGAATCCGCCGTTCAAACACTCAGCTTCCACGACGAATCAAAGTCGGCTACCTTTCTTCGGACTTTCGGATTCATCCGGTCGGATACCTCATCCCCGAATTGATCGAATCGCATGATCGTGAACAGTTCGAAATCTTTGCCTATTCAACCAACAATTCGACGTCAGACGACATTCGAAGTCGACTGCTACAGGCCTTCGATAAATTCCGCGCAGTTGACACTGCCAATGATTTCGAAATAGCCCAACAAATTACGGATGACGAAATCGATATCCTAGTTGATTTAGGAGGTCATTCGAACGGTAGTCGTTTTGAACTGCTGAGTTGGCGACCCGCTCCGATTCAAGCAACCTACCTCGGCTTTCCGGGAACAACTGGCGCGGAATACATTGACTATATCTTTGTTGATGAATTTGTCTCACCTTCAAGCGTTCAGCCCTATTTCACAGAGAAGTTAGTGCATCTCCCCGGCTCATACATGGTGCATGATTCACGCCATGAGAATAAACAGAAAAGTATCTCGAGAGAAGAAGTCGGTTTGCCTCGAGATGCGGTTGTTTACTGTGCATTTAGTTATGCGTATAAGATTTCACAACCCATTTTCGATACGTGGATCAGAATTCTAAAAAATGTTCCCAAAAGTGTGCTTTGGTTGCGCATTGATGATTTGATTGCCCAGCATAATCTTATCGACTATGCGGTTCGCAGTGGAATCGATTCAAGTCGCTTGATCTTTGCCTCACTCGTTCCACGGGCAGAGCATTTGGCTCGGCAACGTTTAGCGGATATCGCGCTTGACACTTTCCCTTACAACCAGCATTCGACCGCCGCAGAAGCCCTGAGGCACGGTTTACCGATGGTCACAATGATCGGACAAACGATGGCTTCGCGTGTGGCTGGAAGTTTTGTACACCTACTGGGACTACCCGAACTGGCCACAACTAGCTTTCAAGCCTACGAACACTTGGCGATTGAACTCGGGAATTCTCAAGTCTCGCTCCAATCAATGCGGCATCGTCTGAATGCAGCGTTGCAAACCACCGATCTATTCAGCGGTTCATCCTTTGCCAGGAAGATTGAACAAGCCTACGTGGAAATGTGGAATCGATATCAACGAGGGGAACCGCCTTCCATGCTTACATTCCGGCAGAACTCAAGCCCATAATCGGTGTTGGATACTGGATAGAGGGTATTTCCCCTCCAAGCACGCTCCAATCAAGTGCCATCAATTCGAGATAGTGCTAGAATCGAGAATACCGAAACACTTCACTTGTCTTGGAAAGGCTATGCCATGAAAAATTGGACTCGTCGGAATTTTTTCCAATCTGTAAGCTCCGCCGCCGGTATTCTGGCCACGACACAGCTTAACGGTCCGGGGCGACCTGTTTTTGCAGAAGCTGCGCCAACCGATTCGTTGCCGATGCAACTCTATAAAAGCCTCAGTGATTCCCAGAAGCAGAACATCTGTTTGCCGATGGATCATCCGAGACGTCAGTTCGTCAGCAATTGGTGGTATATCCATCCCGAACATCGCATCCCCAAAACGTTCGATACCGAGCAACAGGCTCTCATCAAGCAAATTTTCGACGCGTTGCATAGTACGGAGCATCAGGACGCAGTCAATAAACAGGTCTTGATCGACCAATATGGAGAAGAAAAGAATGCTCCGGCGGTTGGCTTTTTCGGGACACCCAACGACCAAAACTTCGAGTTCATCTTTACCGGTCATCATGTAACGCGCCGATGCAACGCACATACCGATAAGGGACTTGGGTTTGGTGGAGCGCCCATCTTTTACGGACACTACCCTCATTCGGTAGAGAAGATGAACGACAACTTTCGGGAAGCCAAAGATCATCCCGGGAACCCTTATTGGTATCAAGGAAAGAATTTCAATCGATTTGTTCAAGCGTTGGATGGAAAGCAGCAGGCGAAGGGCTTACTATCTTCCGAACCTCGTAGCGAAAAGCCGGACGCCGTTGTAAAGAAGTCGACCGAATCGCGAGGTCTTAGTTGCTCCGAACTGAGCGCTGATCAAAAGAACCTTTTTGTCGAAACAATGCGAGGCATGTTGGCGATGTTTCGTGGGGATGATGTTGACGCCACTATTGCAACCATCGAGCAGAAAAAAATCGTCGACCAGCTTCACGTTTCTTGGTTCGAAGGCAAATATGACATCGGTTCCGATAAAGTTTGGGATACCTGGCAAATTGAAGGCCCCGACATGGTATGGTACTTTCGCGGCGAACCCCATATTCATTGCTACTTTCACTTGAAGACTTGATCCAATTGCACCGTATCCTTCACGTAGCGAGATTTTTTTCGCATGGTTCATTGCCATGACACCTCTCCCGCAATCGGGAGAGGTTACAAATACCAAGTCAATTCATTGGTTCTAAGCTGCACAACCTCCTTGCTGGAGGGTGAAGGTTGGAATGGTGAAAGATGTGTAGAGACCAATGCCTTGTTGGGATTCAAATTACGCGTCGATGATCGACGCTCGATCATGCGATGACGTCTTTGATTACATGTCCTTTGACATCGGTGAGTCGCATGTCGCGGCCGCCAAAGCGAAAGGTGGACCGCGTGTGATCGACACCCATCAAGTGCAGCATCGTAGCGTGCAAGTCATGGATCTCGGTCCGGTTTTCAATCGCTTTGTAACCCCACTCGTCCGTCGCACCGTAAATCGTTCCGGGTTTAACACCACCGCCAGCCATCCAGATGGTGAATCCGAATTGATTGTGATCGCGTCCATCCTTTCCTTGTGCAAAAGGGGTCCGTCCGAATTCACCTGCCCACACGACGAGCGTTTCATCGAGCAGTCCGCGACTGCGAAGATCTTTTAAAAGTGCAGCGATCGGTTGATCAACGGCGCGAGCGTTGTTCTCATGACCTTCTTTTAAATTTCCGTGTTGATCCCATCGATCACCTTTAACCGCGGGGCATGTTAGCTCGATAAACCGAACCCCTTTTTCGATCATTCGACGGGCGATTAAGCACTGAGCAGCATAGGTACGAGTTTGCTCAAATTTTGATTCCATTCCGTACATCGCTTTCGTAGCCGCCGTTTCTTGATCCAGCGACATCACATCGGGAACGGCCATTTGCATCGCGTAAGCTAACTCGTAATTACGAATGGCCGATTCGAGACTATCATGTTGACCAAATTGCTGGACGGCAAAACCATCTAATTGGTTGATAAGATCGAGCTTGCCACGCTGACGTTCCAACGTTGGCTCCGTCCGTTTGATATTTGCGACGCCGCTTCCCGAGGGTTTAAAAACCGAGCCTTGGAAACTCGCAGGCAAAAATCCGCTACCAAAACAGTCTAGACCACCCGGAGGAATCAAACCGCCGTTGATGACGACAAAGCCCGGCAAATTTTGGCACTCACTTCCGAGACCATAATTTACCCAAGCCCCCATACTTGGTCGCCCTTGCAATCCACTGCCAGTATGTAGGAAGTAATTGGCAAAAGTATGCTCAGGAAACTCCGAGACCATCGACCGGATTAACGCGAGTTCGTCAACACAGGTTGCGACATGCGGAAAGAGTTCACTGACCGGAATTCCCGATTGACCATACTGTGCGAACTTCCAAGGACTTGCTAGCACCTTGCCGTTATTGTTGAATTGAGTCGGCTCGACATTGAATAGATCTCCAGGATTTTTTCCGTCGAACTTGTCTAGCAATGGTTTAGGGTCGAACGTGTCGACTTGGGATGGTCCGCCGTCCATGTATAGGAAAATGACATTCTTTGCGCGAACGGTATGGTGTGGACCATGACCGGCGGCTCCCAATTCAAGATTGCTTGGTGCCGTGCCACCGTAAGCGGGATCTCGCTGCAGGGCCGCCAAAGCAACGGCTCCAAAGCCGCTCGCGCATCGCGTTAGCATCTCGCGACGCGACGTGGGATTGGGCTGATATCGCTGGCAAGGAAAATAGTGGTGAAGGCTCATCGCAGGAATATGAACTCTTTCGTATTGATTAATGCATGAGCAAAATCGCTCCAAATATCGATATCAATCGGCTTGTCACCAACTTGCTTGGAGGAAGATTGGAGGTATTGAATCGCTATTTCCATTTCTTGCGTTGTCGGGCGTCGAACAAAAGCGGATTCGTACATCCATGCGATGCGCTCTTCTGTGCTTGCGCCTTGCTTCAGAGCACGTTCGGCCCACAGGCGAGCTTGTTCGACCACAAAGGGATCGTTCATCAGGATAAGCGACTGAGCAGGAACGTTCGATACGTTGCGACGACCCATTGCGCTGAAAGGGACCGGCATATCAAACGTCAGCATGAACGGAGAAAGAAAATTTCGACGAACGGCGATATAAATGGATCGTCGGCCATCACCATCAAGTGGCCCACTGTTTTTCGGACGACCTCGTCCATCCATAAACGAGGTTAAGTGGATTGGCACCGGTTCGCCAAATTGCTTCCTATCCATTCGTCCAGATAATGAAAGCAACGCGTCACGGATCGCTTCACCTTCCAAACGCTTCGGAGGTCGATAATGCCACAACCTATTCTTCGGATCAGCTTCTATGGCTGCCGTTTGCGAGTGACTTGACATCTGATAGGTTCGTGAAAGAAGGATGCGACGAATCATCTGCTTAATACGGTAGCCGTCGTTCACGAACTGAGTCGCCAAATAGTCGAGTAGTTCTGGGTGCGTGGGCCGTTGTCCTAGGACTCCAAAATCATCGGTCGTCGGAACAATTCCGCGTCCCATCAGGTGGTGCCACATGCGATTCACGATTACTCGAGACGTCAGCGGATTCGACCGATCATTGATTTGAATGGCCAGTTCTAGTCGACCACTTCCGGAGGCAATTTGCATCGGCTGGTTGCCAGTGATGGCAGTCAAAAAATGCCTTGGTTCGATTTCACCTGGCTTTGAAGAATTTCCGCGGATCAAGATATGCTCGTCTTCCCCGGTCCCATCCATCATGGCCATCGCAACGTGCGATTGTTTCATGACTTTCGATTGCAAACGAGCACGCTCTTCGGCCCAAGTACGAGCGAGGCTCGGAAACGCTTGGCCAAGCGCGGCTTCGGCAGTTTTCGAAAAGTCCGCGATGGTCGCTGCCATCACTTCATAGCGCCTGCTCAATTGCTGGCGGACGTCCTTGGTTGCTCCTTGGGTAATCAGTGATACTTCCAAATGGCTGGCTTCATCGGGCGTGAACTCCAAATGGAGTCGATGCCCTACGTAGCGTTGTAAGTCTAGTTCGACCCATTCTTCGTTCGCTTTAATGGCCTTAATCGTTTCACCATGAAGCGGACCCGCGATCATACGGTGTGAATCGACACAGGCGACGACGTGCCCAGAACCATTTACGCGGCAAGCAACTTTACCGTCAGTCAGCTCAAAAGTCGGACTTCGTAACGTTCGACCGCTACGAGGTATTGTCGTTAACTTGCTTTTGTCATGGATGCCATTCTCGGAAACGGATTCTAGGCCATCCCAAAATGGATCGCTCGTCGAACTTGACGCTACCGCAAATCGAAGTGTTGGCTTGTTGTCAATGTTTTCAAGGTAAGCGTCACCAAATCGTCTTGGTTGTTTTCCATACAGGAATCCATCCTGCATATATTGATTGGACGATATCGAGTCATAATCGACGCCGACAAACGGTTCCAGTTCGACGTCCATCTTCGGCGACATCGGTATGTCAACGGCCTTGGCTTTGAGTTGTGTCGCTATTTTCTTTCGAATCGCTGCATCCAGCTGTGCCAATTCCTCAGCGATAGCGCGATTATGTTCGAGCGATTCAAATGGGACTTGCCGATAATCACTGCTTTGTAAGAAGCCAGCCAGCGAATAGTAGTCGGCTGTCGAGATCGCATCGAATTTGTGATCGTGACAACGAGCACAGGAAACGGTGACCCCCAAAAAGGTTTTCGACATCACATCGATCATGTTATCGAAGCGATCCGATTCATCCTTGCGGATGTCGACCGGCGAGTGGACCCACTCGCCGAGAAACCAAAACCCAGTTCCCAGAATCGATTCATTAAATCCAGTGACAGGATTTAGCCGTGGCTTCTCAAGCAAATCGCCAGCGATATGTTCGCGTACTAGTTGATCGTATGGGACATCGGCATTGAACGCGCGAATCACATAGTCGCGATATTGAAAAGTGTTCAACGCATCGTTATCGAATTCATGACCACGTGACTCGGCGTAGCGAACGAGATCTAGCCAGTGTCGTCCCCAGCGTTCGCCAAAGTGTGGCGACTCTAACAGTTGATCGATCGTTCGCTCAGTGGCTTCCGGTGACTCATCAGCAAGAAACGCCGCCGTTTGTTCAGGTGTCGGCGGCAGACCAATCAGATCAAAGTACAACCGCCGTAGCAAGGCAGATCGTTCGGCATCAACAGACGGTGCCAGCCCTTTTGCTTCCAAGCCCGACAAAACGAAGCGATCCAAATCACCTCGCGGCCAGTTTGTGTTTTTGACGCTAGGAATCGCCGGAGCGAGAATCGGTAGCCAAACCCAATGCTGAGACTTGCGTTCCTGCAGGTTAAAGTCGCTTTTGGTTTTTCCCACGGCCGGAGCTTCTTCATTCGGCCACGGCGCACCCATCGCCACCCAACGTTCCAGCGTCTCCACGTCGCCCGCCGCAAGCTTACCCTTAGGAGGCATTTCGTAGTTTTCGTATCGGACAGCAGCGATTAACAAGCTCTCATCAGCACTGCCAGGTACGATCGATGCGCCCGAGTCGCCACCACGAAGCAAGCCCGCACGGCTATCGACGAGTAGATTCGCCTTTAGCTTTTCCGTTTTCGAACTGTGACAGGAATAACAATGCTCGGCGAGCAACGGGCGCACAGAACGTTCGAAGAATTCCAACTGCTCGGACGTCGGTGGCGTCAGGATGTTTTTGTCTGCTTCATTCGCCACGCCTTTTGACGAAATGCATATTGTCGACGCAAGCAGCAATCCTCTAACGCACCTTTTTGAAATCACTTTTAGCATCCAAAGAATTCTCGTTGATTTATCTGCGACGTGTACAGCCAGTTCGAATAAGTCGTACTCAAGGGACAGTGATTCTAAAAAACCGATTATTGCGTGGCGGCTCGAAACCGACGGATATTATAGGCTGCGAGCCGACGCAGCGTTCTCTGACACGCTTGTCATTTTTCTATTATCCCGTGACATCCCCGACTGTCGAGACAAAATCCGATATCCCATGAACGATTTGTGTCATCAGAGTCTCACTCTCGACAACGAATTCATTCCAGCAATTCTGACGATGGCCGGATTGCATCGTTCGGAATCCGAATTTGAGAAAGCTGCAATTCAAATCGCGAAAGCTGGCGAGCTGGATGACGGCACCGAAATCGCGTATCTCAATTACCTAAGTGCCGCGCAAGCCCTGAAATCGCACAAACCGTCCGAAGTGGCTCCATTTGCAAATCTGGCCCTAACGAGTCGTGCGACGTACCTTCCAGTCTCGGATTTAAAGATCTGGGAACTTCGGATGCTTGCAGGTGTCGCAGCGAAAGATGGAAAGGAAGTTACCTTCGCGGCAGAAAAGGTTCTTGCGTTGACTCCCGACGACGAGCGCGCTCTGTTCTCGCTGTGGAAAGCTTACCGGTTTGACGGTCGAAAACTTGCAGCCCAAGGTATCGCGGAAAAACTCTATGTCATGGCGCCTGAGGACGAACAATATCAGACATGCAGATTAATAAGTATGTTGGATTTAGGGCAAATCAAAGCTGCCGAGTCGATCGCGGATAAATTGCGTCAACTAAATCCCGATAGCAAACTGGCTTTGGAAGTGAAGGAAAAAATCCGAGTTGCAAAGAGCAAAGCAGGTGACGAGCCAGTATTGAAGCGATAGCGATCGCAACGGGTTTTTTGAAACGAGTTTTGAAATTCAAAGTAGCAGGCACATTTCATGTGCCTGCTTTGACGCGATTCAATATATTCACAACCGAGTACTTCTTCCCACCTCAAAATAAATAACGGTTGAGCTGAACATGTATGACGGACTTCCAGTCCGTCGGTGCTAACGTTTGTCGACGGACTGGAAGTCCGTCGTACGCTAAAAATTAGCTGTGATGAAGCACTAGTTCGACTATCCCAAAGGTACTCGATGGAGGGCTTTTCAACTTCAACATGACGCGCAAGCGAGTGTCTGTCTTGGAATTTAGATCGTCAAGCCACTTGCTTGCGCATATTGAAGTTGCACGATTGAGACCCGAAGGGTCGGCACAACCTCTGCCGAGGCTGATAAGCCTCGGTTTGGATATCGCTCGTCAACCAAGCCCCGAAAGGGGCGACACAGCTTGCCTTGTATCACCCCTCCTGGGCTTGGGGCTTAAGAAAACCAACGTTCCGGTGGCTTTCGCCACCGGCATAGGTTGCTTCGGGCCTCCGGCCCTGCGGAAAGGGTGCAACTTCAGAACTTGCGCGTCGTGTTATGCGATTTGGGACACTCGTTCTCGGAGCGAACGGCGACATTTGGGCGTCTCGTTATTGCAAACAATGAACTGAACCTGAATGACGCGGAGCCTGATATTTGGCTAACTCTCGGTAGAAAAATTTTGGTACAACAATGCAAATCGGCGACTACTCCGATATTAATTCGAAACAAAGGGAAGGATGAAATATGTCGCGATTTGGATTGGACGAGTTTCTCAAAAGCACGATTCAGCAAGAGCGTGGGCAAGGGCTTTTTGAGCTCGAAGGGGATCGTATCTTAGAGGTCAATTTGAACGGCGCGATCTGGACCAAGACGGGATCGATGATCGCCTATTTGGGCAGCGTCAAGTTTGAGCGTGAAGGTTTGCTACAGCAGGGATTTGGAAATCTGCTGAAGAAAGCGGTCAGTGGCGAGGGAACTCGGCTTACGAAAGCTGCCGGAAACGGAAAGGTATATCTAGCCGATGCCGGGAAAAAGATCACAATCCTTTCGTTGAACAACGAATCGATTTTTGTAAACGCCAATGATGTTTTAGCGTTCGAGTCATCGCTTACCTATGACATCAAAATGTTGCGGAAGATGGCAGCCATGTTGAGTGGCGGTCTCTTCAACGCGCGATTTCAGGGGACAGGGATGCTCGCGATTACTTCGCACTACGATCCGCTTACCTTGCGAGTCACACCACAACAACCTGTGATTACTGACCCGAACGCGACGATCGCTTGGAGCGGAAATCTAACGCCCGAGTTTAAAACCGATATCAGCTTTAAGACCTTTTTCGGCCGGGGAAGTGGCGAGAGTCTACAGATGCTCTTTCAAGGCGACGGTTTTGTAGTTGTTCAGCCTTACGAGGAAGTTTATCTCCAGCAGGGAAGCTAGCGTTAGGCTTATTTCTTTTTCTTCCCTTTAGCGGTGCCAGCTTTGGGGCTTTCAAAGATGGGAGCCATGTTGTGTTGATTCCATTCGCGGTATGCAAGTTCCAATCGCTGAACTGTTTCAGGTTGGGACTTAGCAAGGTCATTCGTTTCGCTTACATCCTTCGAAAGATCGTAAAGTTCAAGTTTGGATTCTTGGACTGAGACCAGCTTCCAATTTCCTTCCCGAACGGCCCATGTGACGCCACCGCCGGTTCGCCAATAAAGTCGATCATGCGGTGGTTTCTTGTTTTCACCCATGAGATGTGGGATAAGATTCGATCCTTCGAGTCGTTGTGATGAAGGGACTTTGGCGTTGCAAACCGCGACCGCTGTGCTGAAAACATCGAGACTGATGACAGGATCGTTGAAATTGACGCCGCGCGGAAGCTTCTTGGGCCACGAGACGATAAACGGTATGCGCATCCCTCCCTCGTACAATGAACCTTTGCCAGCTCGAAGCGGCGCGTTGAAGCATTTGCTTACCGTAATGGGACCGCCGTTGTCGCTAAAAAAGAATACGAGCGTATTATCGAGTTGGCCGGAATTGCTCAACGTTGTCATGACTTCGCCAATCGCATCGTCCAAGCCGACAATCAAAGCCGCTAAGTCGCGGCGTTGTTTGTCTTCGATATGTTTCACGCGTGCCTGAAGTGCTTCGGTCGATTGAAGAGGTGCATGGGGCGCGTTGAAGGCTAAGTACAAGAGCCACGGGTTTGTTCGATTTTCTTTGATAAACTTGGAGGCTTCGTTACCAAATACGGTAGTGATGTAACCCGTCAGCGGTTCCGCCGAACCGTTGCGATTCATGGGGATCGTATATTCGGATCCACCGGGAAGACCGTCGAGGTAAACGTGTCCGCCACCTAACGCTCCATAGTAATGATCAAATCCGCGGCGGTTGGGATGAAATTGCGGATGAGCTCCGAGGTGCCATTTGCCGACTGCCCCGGTCGCATATCCTGCGGCTTTCATCACGTCAGGCAACGTCGTTTCGGTAAGCGGAAGTCCTGCCACTGTGCTTTCGGGTAACCAAGCGGGGTTGTTCTCGTGACCGAACCGCTGTTGATAGCGTCCCGAAAGCAACCCCGCGCGTGTTGGGCTGCAAAACGGATGGGACACATACCCGTTCGTACATTTCACTCCATTCTTGGCAAGAGAATCGAGGTGCGGAGTCGGAATATCTTTGCACCCCTGAAAGCCTACGTCGGCGTAGCCAAGATCATCGGCCACGATAACCAGGAAGTTGGGGCGATCATCGGAAATTACTAGCGAACCTGGGAAGGCAGCCAATCCCAGTGTGGTGCCAATAAATAGTGAGATTGTATGAAACGTGCCTAAGAAGGATTGGGACATTTGGGTGGCTCGGCGGGCAGATTGGTGGCGGGGGAAAGGCGAGGAGAACGCATTTTACGTCCGTAAAGTCTTGTTTACTAGTAACTTAGGAGTTTTTCTCCGCTTCGAGGCGCCTCCGTTGTGGACTATTCACCAAGCCTTCATCGTTTCTTAACAATTGGACATTACTATACCACCCGTAATTTTGCTGGCCTTTTTGGGAGTGCATTGGATGGATTGGAAGTTTGGCGTTAGTTTTCTTTCGTTAGCATTGATTTTCGCGGGATGTAGCCCATCGTCGGACAATTCGGGAGCTTCCCTTGCTCCGTCGAACAATGAATCCATGAAGCCCACTGATGCTTCGTCGGCTCTGCAAGGAGCTGTGAAGATTGATGGCTCCAGTACCGTCTTCCCAATTAGTGAAGCCGCCGCTTCCGCGTTTCACGGGAAGTATCCCAACGTCGATGTTACGGTTGGCAAGAAGGGAACGGGCGGAGGCTTTAGCGAATTCGTGAAGGGCGAGATTGATATCTCGGATGCTTCTCGGCCTATCAAATCGAATGAATTGGCGGAATGCAAAAAGAATCAGATTCAGTTTCTTGAATTGCCGATCGCCTATGACGGGCTCGCGATTTGCGTTCATCCTGAAAACAAGTTTATCGACGAAATCTCGATCGACGACCTTCGACGTATCTTTAGCGATGGTGTTGCCTTGAAAACATGGAAAGATCTCAACGCAGATTATCCAGAAGAACCGATCAAGATTTTCATGCCAGGCACGGATTCCGGAACCTTTGACTTCTTCAAAGAAGTCGTCGTCGGCAAAGAAGGTCATATTCGATCGGATGTGACTCCCAGTGAAGAAGACTTAGTACTCGTGAACGGGATTGCGGCTGAGAAGTTCGGAATCGGTTTCTTTGGTGCATCTTACTATTTCGAAAATCGTGATCGCATCAAAGCTCTCAAGGTTATCAATCCAGCGACCAAGCAAGCGGTAGAGCCGACTGTTAAGAGTATCGAAGAGTCGGTCTACGCCCCGCTCGGTCGTCCATTATTTATCTATGTTAATACGAACTCGGTGAAACGACCTGAAGTGAAGCGGTTCGTCGAGTACTACCTCGATAATGCTGCAAAAATCTGTGAAGCTTCGAAGTGTGTTCCGTTATCGAGCGACCTCTATAAGACGGTCCGCCAACGATTTGACGACCGTTTGGACGGTAGCTACTTTTACGACGCGGAAGGAAAGTCTCGATCGGGACAATTGTCCGAAGTCTATGTTGAAGCGAACCGAATTTCGATGAACTAAAAGGTTTTTATGTCAGCGGCTTCGATTCATATTGAAGAGGTCACTTCTCAAGAGCGACGAACATACCCTGTTCGGTCGCTTCGAGGAGTTTACATTCGCGAGTTTGCCATCAAGTGTTTACTCGCTGGCTGTGGATTTCTTTCTCTCCTGATAACTGGATCGATTATCTACATTCTCGCCAAGGAAACATTGGTTTTCTTTGGCAGGTCCGATGTAAGCGTCGCCGACTTTTTTACCTCGACGGAATGGACTCCAATTCTAGGGAGTCAAGTCCATTACGGCATTTGGGCGCTCATCTCGGGAACGCTCCTGATTAGCGCTATTGCGATGGTGATAGCGGTTCCCATTGGCTTGATTACGGCCATCTATCTTAGCGAATATGCACCTCACCGGGTCCGCTCGATCTTGAAGCCGGTTCTAGAAATTTTGGCTGGAATTCCGACCGTGGTTTACGGATTCTTTGCGTTAACTTGCATTACTCCGTCACTGAAATTCTTTCACGATGGTTTTAACATCTACAACGGCATGAGTGCTGGAATCGCTGTCGGTATTCTGTGTTTGCCGATCGTAACGTCATTGGCTGAAGATGCGCTTCGAGCCGTACCGCGTGCGTTGCGAGAAGGAGCGCTGGGGCTTGGGTCGACGAAGTGGGATGTAACGGTGAAAGTCGTAGTTCCTGCGGCGCTTTCGGGGATCATTTCCGCATTCCTGTTGGCAATGTCGCGGGCGATTGGTGAAACCATGATTGTCGCCCTAGCCGCAGGTTCCCAGCCGCACTTTACCATTGACCCGCGTGAAGCCACGCAAACCATGACCGGCTGGATGATTCAAATGGGTTCGGGTGATACCAGCCAGTTTGATACGCGGTACTACTCGATGTACGCGGTCGCAGCAGTCATGTTCGTTGTGACGTTGACCTTCACAATGATTGGCAACTGGGTTCGCAAGCGATTTCGCGAGGTCTACGAATGAAATCGCTTCGCGACTCGATCGCTGCTCCGAAATGTGATCCTAAAAGCATTCGTAACCGAATGGCTTTAGCGACTGGCTTGCAATGGCTATGCCGTCTCACGGCGTTACTTTCTGTAATTATTCTCTTGGTCCTTTTGGCAACCGTGTTGAGCCGCGGTTTGGGGCGATTGAGTTGGGCTTTCCTTGTTTCGAATCCTCATCCGGATCCAAAGTTGGCCGGGATCTGGCCGGCTTTGATGGGCACGTTCTGGACCTGTATGGCTTGCGCATTTTTGTCGCTTCCGATTGGAATCGGTACAGCGATCTTTCTCGAGGAGTTACGTCCTCGAAATCGTTGGTTGCGAGCATTGCATGCGACGGTTCAAGTGAACATTGCAAACTTGGCGGGGGTTCCGTCGGTTGTCTATGGAATTGTTGGGATGACCGCTTTCGTGACTATGTTCGGATTGTTTCCGACACTCGATAACAGTCATCAAAAAAATCATCAGACTATCGAGTGGGGCGTAAAGTACTTTGATCAGTTTTTGACAGTCAACGATTCTGTCCTCAGGGTACCTCTCGAAACGGGTGATGTAGCAGACACAGTCCCAGTCGATGGATTGGTATGCCTCAATTCGTCGGGTAAGAAAGCGACGATGCGCGTTATCGCTCGCGGTGAATCGGTAAGCGAATCCGCTGCCGATCAATCCGTGGCGGTCCGATGGAATGAGACGCCTGGTCGAATTTCGAAACAAGCTTGGTATCACTTTCGACTTCCATTTGGCAGAAGTGTCTTAGCGGGAAGCCTCACGCTTATGCTGGTCATCTTGCCCGTAATCATTCTCTCGTCGCAAGAAGCCTTTCGAGCTGTCCCATCGTCTTTACGTGAAGCGGCTCTCGGAATTGGCGCGACGCCATGGCAGGTTGTGTGGCGAGTTACATTGCCCGCCGCGATCCCGGGTATCATGACTGGCGCAATCTTGGCGATGAGCCGAGCCATTGGTGAAGCGGCCCCGATTATGATGGTTTCCGGAATCGTGTTTATCACGCGAGCTCCGAGCAATCTGATGTCGGTTTTTACCGTTCTGTCATTACAAATCTATGACTGGGCTGGTCGTCATGAAGTCGATTTTCATCGCGCGTCAGCCGCTGGCATCCTTGTCCTTCTCGTCTTGCTCTTAATGTTTAACTCAGTTGCGATCTTGATTCGGCAAAGATTTACGAAGCCATTGAACTAATGAATACGCATTCGGCGTATCTGTCGGAAAACACCATTATGTCTGCTTCCATTCAACCGTCGGCTAAATCGTCAGAGACTCGGCCTGTTCGGCTAAGCTTGCGAACTCACCACGACGAAGGCGCCAAGCCAGCTGTTTTTAACAAGCCCGCGATCCAGATCAAGGATTTTAACGCGTGGTATGGCAGTTTTCACGCGCTAACCAATATTCAACTCGACATTCCGCGCAATCAAGTGACGGCTCTTATCGGTCCAAGCGGTTGTGGTAAGAGCACGTTGTTGCGTTGGATCAACCGTATGAACGATACGGTTGTTACTGCGAAAGCGACGGGTGAGCTTAAGATGCTGGATGCAGAAGACCAAGGCACCAACGTCCTGGAGCGCTCGGTAGATACGGTAGCATTGCGAAGAAGGATCGGGATCGTTTTCCAAAAGCCCAATCCGTTCCCGAAATCAATTTATGACAACGTAGCCTTTGGCCCACGACTTCATTTTAAGATTAGCAGCACCGAACTCGACGAACTGGTTGAATGGTCGCTTCGTAAGGCAGCCGTTTGGGATGAAGTGAAAGATCGCCTGAAGCATCCCGCTCTGGGTCTTAGCGGGGGGCAACAGCAACGCCTTTGCATTGCTCGGGCCATTGCCGTCGGTCCTGAGGTGCTTCTGATGGACGAACCCTGCTCGGCGTTGGATCCTGCTTCGACCATCAAAATCGAAGACTTGATTTTTGAGTTATGCAAACAGTACACAATTGCGATCGTGACGCATAAT
>JANOAI010000377.1:0-7486 GCA_031411055.1 Pirellulaceae bacterium | reverse complement strand
CGGCAGGCCGAGGTCGAACGCGATCGTTGTCGCATAACCTTTGCCGGCTCGGCCAATGACGTGATTTTCTATGATGTCATTGCAAGCTCGGTGGCATCGTTGACACATCACGCAAGCGTCATGATTGACCGCGATCATTTCCGAGCTCGTGTCTTGACCACGTTGTTGGTGTTTTTCGCTGGGGAAAAACCGTTTCGCGTTTTCGGCTGGTTTTACGAACGTTTCGACAAGACGTTTTAGCTCGTTGGGTTCCTGTTCGGATAATTCACTGCGCAGACTATCCATCTCTTCAGCGGAAAGATGTTCCGATGCCAGCAGCTCAACGACCACACCGACTGAAGTTCGAATGCGAGCAACGGCTTCGTCGTTCTTTTGACTTGCAAGGGTCGTCACGACCATCCCGTCTTTGACGTGATACGTGCAGGACGAAACCAAATCTTTCTTGACGCGACCACTTTTTCGTCGTTCTTCAATTTCAACCAGACAGACTCGACAAACGCCGACCGGTGTCATGTGCTCGCGGTGACAGAGGATGGGGATCGGATTTTTGCCTCCTTGATCATGAGCATACTTCTGATTCACCGCGTCATAGATGGTCGTGGGCCGCGGAATCGGTTCGCCGTTTTCGTTGCGAAGAATGGTCCCTTGGGAATCGCGAAGCGGCAAGGCTTTCTTGACGATCATCGATTCGCCATCAATCGTGAGCGCGATCGATGTTTGCAGATCGTTCAGCGTCGAGTCGGCAACACGAATCAGTTGACCATCTAAGTCGCGAGCAAAGAGCGATTCTTCTCGGGCGCTGATATAATCGCCCGATTCAAGAATTCTGTCGTCATTCATTGCCATGAGGTGGTCCTAGCTCATTTTCTTTGCTTGAAGGAGTGACGCATAGCGGAGATAGCTTCGCAACGGATTCCCTGCAACCTGTCCAAGACCGCAAATGCTGGTCGTTTCCATGATACGAACCAGGACTTTCACCGTCGCTTCCATGTTCGGGTCAGCCACGGGCGATTTACCATCCACGATGGATTGTGCCATGTCGACAATTTTTCGCGATCCCAGTCGACAGGGAACGCACTTCCCACACGATTCTCGCTGATAAAAACGACTACAAGCAACGGCTTGATCCAGCATATCGGCGGTTTCGCCATAAACCACAATGCCTGCTCCAAGCATAAATCCGATTTCGCGGGCCGCGTTGACATCGAGTGGCAAGAGACGAATATCAATCGGATCGGTGGTTAACTCGGGGTATTTATACTCGTTGAGTTCATTTCCTTCTCGATCGGTTTTCTTGGGGCTGCGAAGCCCACCTTTGGGGACGAAGGCTGGCAAGAAGCCACCCGATGGTCCACTCGTTGCAACCGCGAGCAACGACAGGCCATCCTTTACGCCCCCCGCAAAGTCTTCAATCAACTCGCCAAGCGTAATCCCGCAGGGGACTTCATAGACTCCAGGCTTACGCAAGTCGCCACTGATCGAAAAAAACCTTCGACCACGAAAACGACCTCGTCCGGAGCGTTTGTACCAAACGCCTGGCGTCTTCAAATCGTTAGCTTGGATCTTGAGTTCGGATAATTCGCGTTCGAGCTGTTCGGGGGATGGTGTGTTGAGCACGATCGATGGCACCCATGCAAACGTCTCGACGTTATTTAAAACCGTCGGTTGATCGTAAAGTCCATTCGTCTGAAGTTCCGGGGGGCGATTTCGGGGCTCAGAGCGTTTGCCTTCCAAGGCTTCGATCAAAGCCGTCTGTTCACCACAAACATAGCCCCCCGGACTGATGAAAACTTCCAGTTGAAATACACGGCCACTGCCGAAAACATTTCCACCGCAAGCACCCAGCTGATTGGCTTCAACGATCGCTTCTTTGAGCCGCTCGATTTGTTCATGATACTCATGACGAACATAAATGAAGCCTTGTTGTGCACCGATCACCAAGCCAGCAAGAATCATCCCTTCGATGACAAGGTGCGGAGCGGCCAAAAAAATGTCGCGATCTTTGAATGTCCCCGGTTCGCTCTCGTCACCGTTGCAGACAACATACTTCGCTTCGCCGATGGCTTTACGGGCCTCATCCCATTTGCCTGCTGCAGGTGCGCCGGCTCCGCCCATTCCCAACAGAGAGGCTGTCTCGAGTGCCTTGATGACATCCGATGGCTCGAGGTTCTTGAGATAAAGCTGCACCGCGGCATAAGGTGCGAGTTTTCGCTGTCGATAACAATCGATCTCCGAGTTTGCCAACGTCACATCGGCCGTAACAGTATCCGAATCGGGCTGAAACGACTGGCCACTCACAATCGAGCTTGCGATGTCAACGTACTCTTGGGGTTGTCGAGCTACAAAGAGATCATCATCGATGATCACCGCCGGTGCACGATCGCATCGACCTAGGCACGAAGCTTCCAACACCTCGACTTTCCCCGCCGCCTGTGTGACAGCCCACTCGTTCAGCCGTTCACGCACCGATTCCGAGCCTCGCAAACGGCAGCTCATGTCGCGGCAAACGTAAACGCTACATTGCGACGATGGTTGACGGCGGTAGTGCGGGAAAAAGCTGACAACATCTTGTATGACATTGAGTGGTTCACCCGTTTGATCAGCAATGCGAGCAATCTCGCTGTCGGTCAAATAGCCATGCTGATGTTGAGTTTCAGACAGCATCTGTGCGATACGTGTACCAACTTTACGATCAACAAGAGATTTCATGGTTGGATTTTTCTAAAAAGCTCTTCAAGCTGCTGACGTCGCGTGTAAAGCTTGGACGGTTCGAATTGCTCTGGACCATCGAGATAGGATTCACGAATCTTAGCTGATACGGGTCCGGAGGTCTGGGGGACGGTAGCATCACGGCTCAGGGCCATCAATCTCGCTTGCATGCCGGTGGACCACTGTACGGCTGCTTCCCAAGACTTGGGTTGCAAAGGTTCTAACAAGCCGGCGCGCACTTCTTCGGCTAATTCTTCGGCACTTGCGAGAGGCTGTGAGCGAAGTTCCTCTAACGCCGATTCTATCCACGCGACGATCGGCTCAGCAACACGGATCGTTTCGGCGACATCCGGTGGATGGGCCGAGATCACTTTTTCAAACGGGATCAACAAGGCCTCCCATTTCGCAAGTTTGGCTTGAGGCGTCACCGATCGAACGCCAGCGATGCACCAAGCATCCCAATCGTACCTCCCGCCGGTCGTCTGCGATTGTCGCCAACTGGGATAGGCAAGCGAATGGTGACAATTGTAGCAACTGTACTCTGTGAGTTCGGGCCATGAGCGTGTCTCGCCCCGCGAAATCGATCGACAGCGTTGCAGGAGTAGATCAAACCGCGATTGAGCTTGAACGAGGTTCCCGATCTGCCAACGTCGATAAGCTACGCTCGTACCAAAACGCACTTCATCTTTCTGAGAACTCCAATGGGCCGGGTAAGCTTGCCAGTAGGCTTCCCATTCAAAATACATCGATGGATGGCCTGCCGCCATCAGATCATGATTGACTTCGCGCGGTCCCGACGGAGAACGGAGGTCGCCAACATGACACGAAAAGCAGACCTTGGCTCGTGAAGCCAGGTCTTCCGTATTGGTCATCTGCGTCTCATCGAATCGACGATCGCTTTGCGACTTCCATGCTTCTGTGTAGTGTTGATTTCCCCACGCTGTCGAAGGACCGTGACAAGCTTGACAATCGACTCCTAGAACAAGCTGTGATTCCGAAGCAAAAGGTCCAGCGTGACACGAAGCGCAGCGATCGCGAAGGAACGTTCGATAGTCTGGATCGTCCGCCGAAGCGTAGGTGCGTTTCGCCAAATTCTCGGCGATCGCGATCGAACGGACAGATAACAAGTTGGTATACGCTCGTGCGTGCGGATCTTCATCAAACCAAATTCGTCCTGCTCGCTGCCAGATCGGCGCTTTCAGATCGGATGATCCATGACAGCCGGAGGTCATGCAATTTGCAATCGAATTTTCCGTTTCTTGCCTTGGCTTGGTCGACAATAAATTCAGGGGTTGTTCTGATACCGGCTTCTCAACCGCGACGGCTGGCCCCCAATTCACGACCACGGCCCCCATCAACCCTCCGCACACAAACACCAACAGGCATCGCGAAGCAGCACGAATCATTACTTCGAACTCCGCTGCGAAAGGAAGTTTCGAAGTTCCTCAAAGGCTCGTGCCGAAGAATGGGCGTCGGCTTTGCTTATCGTCCCTTTGGACGGATCGGTGTGATAACGATGGCAATCGACGCAATTGGCAGACGCAACGAATTTTTCTCCTTTCGCGGATTGAGAGGCTCGCGCCGCTTCATCACCAATATGGCACTGACGACACGATTCAATATCGCGAATCATAACAATCGCAGCTTCCGCTTTAGAATCAATCGTACCCGTCGAAGCATTGGCAAATGGTTGTGGATGGCATTCCTGACAATGCATCATCAAATGCTGACCATGCGGAAAAACAGCCGCTTTAAACCAACGCGATGGAATTTGGCTTGGTTGCACGATATGGATCGACTCGCGAGGAACCAACAAATGGCACTTTTGACAACTCGATTCATCGGTAAGCAGTTGCATCAAACGCATCTCACGTTGTTTCAGATCGTCTTCGTTGAGAGTTGCGATCGAAGGCGTTTGCGATCGACTTTTAAGAAGTTCCAATTGCCGAAACGGAATCAGCTTGGCCGCCGATTGCGCGGTCTGTTCGCGATTGAGGCCATGCATTACGCCGTCCAGGTTATGGCAGGCTATACAGTGCTTTTCAAAATCAACAGGCTTATACGAACGATGGCTGTTTGAAGGAAAAGCGGTGTTGGATCGGATGGCATCGGATGCCATTTGATTTTCCAAGCCCAATACATCCGTATCCGGCTCGTGGCAACTGCGGCAGTCTAATTGGATCAGGCTATTGAGCTCGAAGGCGCCTCCCCTGGCATACTGCTGCCGAAACTCGGCTTCTATTTTACCAAAGGATTTTGCGGAACGGTCATTCGGAGCCATTGGCTGTCCCGGGCGCATATGCTGAATATGACTAAACTTAATCGTACCGGGGTCGGATTTTAAGCTCTTAAAGGAGGGATGCCCTTTTTCGGAAGAAAAATTGCTGACGTTGAGACTCATCGTTCCACCGCCCGTCGCATCGCGTCCTTTCGAACTGGCTTGGATGTTAGAATGACAACGTCGACAGTTATTGTCCGCGAGTTGCACTAAGCTAAATTCTGTGCCAACATGTTCGTGGTGACAAAGTGTACAACTCTCTTTCTCCAAGACATCGCCCTTCGTGGAATCCGCGAAGTGATCCGTTACTGAATGACACTTTGTATTACACTGCGCAGTGATGGCCGACACATTTTGAGGCGACAAACCGCCAACGGAATCCGGACGCAAAACCGTACCCGCCGCATGGCACTCATTGCAACCATTTTTATTCCAAGCGGAATGAGCCTGTGAAAGGTCACCAGGGCTTACCTGCGAAACACCGGCGCTGGAAAACAACCACATCGAATAGACAATTGCAATCACGCAACCAGCAATTCCGGCCAACCGTTTTATGCGTAGGTACGGATCCGTCGACAGATAATATCGTCGATCAATTCGTCGGGAACGTTGTTTTCCGGTCAGTGGCATAAGGGGTGCGACATGGAGGACAAACTACAAATAACGAATGGCCAAAATAATGTGAGCAATCAACATAATTCCCAGAATAATCGAAGCGGACGCATGCACCGCAATCCAGCTATGTAGCCAACGATGAGCTCTTTTCTGCGAGTCGAATTGCCGACGCTGATCGCCGAGCCGCTCAAGATGATCAATAATTTTACTACTGCCGGGATGGCACGATTGCCGCAACAAACTGAAATACTCAATCGACTCCTGCTTCGTATGTAACTTAACCGATTCATTTTGTGGCGTCGGAGTTTTTTTTCCGACGATCCCACGCAACAGATACGGATCGACGACTGCCGCATATTCCCTCCAAAGAACCCTCGAGTCGGCCACGTCCACTTCGAACTCGCCATCGACGACCGATCGCCCACGGACTGTGCCACGACGCTGCAAGGCTCCCACGACAATCTGTTCATATTCTTGAGTAATCGCGTTGCGCCGCGTCCGCTGACCCATGAGCCTCGAAACCGCTTCATCGAGATTGGTCAATTTCGTTAAACCTTCAGGCTTGGGACCAAACGCAACGGTCAACATCCGTCGAGCGTCTAAGGCGTTTTGAACGGAAACATCGTCAATCTGACCGTGAATCGTTTCGTCCGGAAGGTTACCCAACATCCATCGTGGAATCACAACCTGCATGATCCACCCATAGATGCCGCTTACGAGAACAAACAATAGGAGATACATCAGGACAGAGGTAAAGGTCCCACCGAATCGAAAGCCGGCGTGAATAAATGCGAGCGGGCCTGTCGCCAATCCGAACCAAAGATGAGCCGCAAGCCAATAGCGGGTTGGACCCAGCTTGTAGCGTCTCAATCGCTTGCGGGGCCATAAAAGCAATTCGAACAAGATAATGAACGCGGCAATGCTACCAAGCACTATGCCAACTGCCGAACCGCCACCCACCCATCGATCGGCTTGCGCTGATTCGATCCCGTGCCAAACGGCACCGGAAAGGATCAAAACCAGGGCGAGGCCACCAAAGGTAAAATGAAGTTTTAATTCGCGGCCCAATTGCACAATGCTACCAATTCTCTTGATTTGCTAACGCCAACGCGATCGCGCGAATAGTCCTCTTTGACTAGAGCATTTTCAAGAACGACGTAGGCTTGGAAAACGGTGGCAGGTACCAAGACTGCTGACCTTTCGCACGTAGGTCAGTCTCTCTGAGACGGACACCTCGACTTTGTCGAGGATTTCACGAGTCTCGGAGAGACTCGTCTACGTGAATCGCCCGTTTCCCGACCGGCTAAATGAAAAATGAAAATGCACTAACGTCAAAGCATACATGGATACTAGTCCCAAAATAAGTAGAGGACGTTGAGTGCTCTATCCAAAGAGACGTCGGTTTCAAGCCGTTATTTTGTATCATTCATTCGTGAACCGGGGCTTGAACATGATTGGGCCATTATCCAAGCCCAAGAAATCAAGACACCGTTCGACCGCTCATCGAATGCACGTTCGCTCAATTAAATCAGAGCCTCTCCGTGACGTGAACACCTCGCAATTCCGGATGGCGTTTTCCCAATGCCATCTACTTTTTGTAGCGGAACAGCGCAAGCTGTCCGGTGCCTTTCGAATTTTGCTTGGTTATACCGCCAACCAGGACCGGGCGGCTCGCGCCTAATGCCATCTACTTTCCTAACTTCACCCTCCCTTTTGGTAGGGTCGAGGAGGAGGAACGACGACGAGGGGAGGGAATATGGTCACGAAACATTCGAAATCTCACCCTCCCCGCTGGCTCGTACCTCGCCATCGACCCTCCCGCTCTTCGAGGTCGTCCGATTTAGCGATCGAGGAAATCATGGTTTGCTTCACTCTCCCACTGGG
>JANOAI010000376.1:0-10959 GCA_031411055.1 Pirellulaceae bacterium | reverse complement strand
TTGGTGACGTCAAAAACGTGGCAACTCGACTCGCGTCCGTCGAAAGAGTCACAACAGTTGGATCCAGATAACCTTCTCTGGTCGCATGCTCAGATTCGACGACTCGAAGCGGAAGCGATTCGCGATTCTCTCTTGGTCGTGTCAGGTAGCTTGGAACCCGAAGCATTTGGCGTACCGGTCAAAGGAAATTCCAGTCGTAGAAGTGTTTATCTAAAAGTGACACGCAATGCACTCGATCCATTCTTGAGGGCGTTCGATTTTCCGGAACCGTTTAGCACGGTTGGCCGGCGAGACGTGACCAACGTCCCGGCTCAATCTTTAACATTGATGAATGATGCACAAGTCGCCTCGCTCGCAGTCGCTTGGTCGAAACGTGAACGGGCTAGGCAATCGTCCACGGATCAAGATCGTATTCGGAATATGTTTCTCGAAGCGTTGGGGCGGCCTGCGAAAACCGATGAGATTCTGCGAGCGCAAGACTACCTGGCATCGGTCGCTGAGCGACAATCGGAAGCAGCCAAGGAGCGATCGAATCTCCAGCGGCGCATTGATGAACGACGAGCGGCGATCAGTCAAATGATCGAGCCCGTTCGGTCGCGTTTGCTTTCGGAGGTAAGTACGAAGCCCGAATCTGTCGAGCTATCGTTGCCGAAACCGATCGGATTGTGGGAGTTCAATGATAGCCTGAACGATAGCGTCGGCGTTGCTCACGCCGAGGCTCACAAGCAAGCTGAGCTTGCGAACGATGCGCTCGTTCTCGGAAACAAGGGCTATGCCGTGACTGTACCTCTTCAGCAGACAGTCAAGGCGAAAACGCTCGAGGCTTGGGTTCAGCTGGATACGCTCGATCAACGTGGTGGCGGCGTGATGACGATTCAAACGGTCAAAGGAGATGTCTTCGACTCGATCGTTTTTGCGGAAAAGTCGCCGAATCAATGGTTGGCTGGCAGCAATAACTTTCAACGCACGGAGTCGTTCAATGGTCCGGAAGAAGTGGAAGCTACGAATCGAGCCGTTCATCTTGCGATCGTTTATCACGAAGATGGACAGATTGTGGGATATCGCGATGGGGAGATGTATGGCAAGCCTTACCAAAGCAAAGGCCTGTATGAATTCAAAAAAGGGGAGACTGTTGTGAGCTTCGGAGTGCGGCATTTGCCTCCTAGTGACAAACGAATGCTCTCGGGTCGTATTCTACGAGCCCAGCTCTATGATAAGGCTTTGAGTTCGGAAGAGATCAAGGCCTCGGCAAGTGGGACATCGACG
Organism: Pirellulaceae bacterium; assembly: GCA_031411055.1. GTDB lineage: Bacteria > Planctomycetota > Planctomycetia > Pirellulales > Pirellulaceae > JAIYDQ01. Next base: position 9,693 of record JANOAI010000376.1, on the reverse strand, counting down.
GCGATCTCCGATTCGCAAATCCTGGCTGCTTTGAGCGATACTCAACGGGCGAAACTCGAAGCCGATCGAGTCGAGCTGGCTGGGTTGGAAAAGGAGTTGGAAGGGCTGTTATCAACGACCGAAGAAGAGGGCGAACATGCTAAGTGGACCGACTTCGCACGTGCAATGTTTACGTTTAAAGAATTTTTGTTTGTGAAGTAAAACAGGCCATGTCAAACCAACGAGTTTCGTTTCCATCCTATTCTCGTCGAAGCATGTTGCAACGATGCTCCACGGGGTTCGGTTCGGTTGCCCTCACGGCTCTCTTGCGCGAAACTGTTTCGGCGGCCTCATCGAAACTCCCGTCCGACGCTGCGCTGAAACAGACGCATCATGAGCCAAAAGCTAAGCATGTCATCTTTTGTTTCATGTCGGGGGGCGTTTCCGCGATCGATTCTTTTGATCCGAAGCCGTTACTGACTCGTGAACACGGTAAGCCGATGCCGGTGAAGATCGAACGGACGATGTTCAACAAGAACGGCCAGATTATGGGGAGTCCGTTCGAATTTGCTCCGGCTGGAAAATGCGGCATGCCAATTAGCAATATGTTCCCGCATATCGCCAAGGTGGCTGACGAGCTCGCGTTGATCCGATCGATGACTTCGCCGTTAAGTGAGCATGCTCAAGCCAACTTCTTTATGCATACTGGCTTCCCGGTAATGGGCTATCCCACGGCAGGCGCCTGGGCCGCCTACGGTTTAGGGACCGAAAACCAGGATCTTCCCGGCTACGTTGTTCTGCAGAGCGGCAAAGCGACCGCACCTCACGGTGGCGTAAGTCTTTTTAGTAACGGTTTTCTACCAGCCCAGCATCAGGGATCGATCGTGAAAGCCGATCAAACAGAAGCCATTCGCAATATCCGTCCACCGGATCCGAATGCAGTTCAACGACAGCGGCTTGATTTTGTTCGGCAATTCGATGATGCCTTTCTCGACGATGCATCGGATCCTCAGGTCGAGGCTGCTATTCATAACTACGAAACAGCCTTCCGCATGCAAGCGTCGGTTCCTGATCTATGCAATATTTCAGGTGAGACCAAGCAAACACGGGACATGTATGGAGTGGATTCCCCGGATGTTGAATTGTCCGCTTACGCGAGACAGTGCTTGCTAGCGCGACGCATGGTCGAGCGTGGGGTTCGATTCATTGAATTAAGCTGTTTGACACGAGGCATTGGCGCGGGCAACGCCCCCAATCCATGGGACCAGCATAGCGAGCTCCAAAAAGGACATGCCGCGATGGCCTTGCAAGTGGATCAACCGATTTCGGCACTCATTCAGGACCTGCGTGTACGCGGATTGCTTGATGAAACGCTCGTCGTATGGGCGGGTGAGTTTGGCCGGACGCCGTTTTCTCAGGGCACCAACGGACGGGATCACAACCCGTACGGTTTTAGCGTCTGGATGGCCGGGGGCGGAGTCAAAGGTGGCAGCATTCACGGTGCTACCGACGAACTTGGCTACTATGCGGTGGAAGGGAAGTGCTCCGTTTACGACATGTGGGCGACGGTTCTACATCAACTTGGGGTGAATCACGAAGAGCTTACCTACCGTTATGGCGGCCGCGATTTTCGACTTACCGATGTGCACGGTAACGTGATCCGGAAGATTTTGGCATAATGCATTCAACACCACCGTACAACTTGCATGGCTAGCTCCACGTTCGGTCATTCGACGTATGTTTTTTTCTAAGCTTGAACCAGGTCAACAATGAAATTACTCGCCACATTTTTTGGGTCGACGGTCCTCATTCTTTTAGGGTCCTTTACCGGTTGCAAGCCATCCTCGGACACGAAATCGACCGCGGTTAATCGCGGTACGATTGGCGTTTCGGTACTGACGTTGCAAAACCCGTTTTTCAAAGTGATTGGAGACAACATCACATCGGAAGCGAAATTGAACGGTTACGATACGATCGTCGTTAGCGCCGACAACGATGTTGCCAAGCAAGGAAACCAAGTCAAGGATTTTATCGTTCGGAAAGTAAGTGCGATTGTGCTGAGTCCTTGCGATCCAAAATCGATCGTCCCCATCATTCAAGAAGCGAATACCGCCGGGATTCCTGTCTTTACAGTCGATATCCCATGCCCTGATCCCAATGTTAAGATTGTGACTCAAATTGCGACCGACAATTACGGTGGTGGCAAAGAAGCTGGTAAGGCCATGATTGAAGCCATCGGTGAAAATGGCGGCCATGTAGCGATCCTCCATTTCAAACAGGCGCAGTCGTGCATTCTTCGCGTTAAGGGGTTTCGAGAAGTGATCGACGCCCACAATGCTTCTGACAAGGCCAAGATCGATATCATTGCGGAATTAGAAGGTGGAGGCGCGAAGGACGTTGGCTACCGAGCGACTGAAGATGCGCTGCAATCGCACCCTGATCTGCGAGGTGTCTTCGCAATCAATGATCCGAGTGCGCTCGGAGCACGAGCTGCGTTGGAGAAGGCGAACAAAGCAGACAAGGTTGTAATCGTTGGCTTCGATGGGATGCCGGAGGGGAAGCAAGCGATCAAAGAAGGGAAGATCTATGCTGACCCTATTCAGTTTCCTGATAAAATGGGGACGGAAATCGTCCGATCTTTTGTTCGTTACTCGAAAGGTGAAGAACTCCCCCCTGAAATATTGATTCCCACTAGCCTCTATCGAAAAGTCGACGCCGATCAAGATTCAAGTTTAAAGTAGCTCGCGCCGGACAGCTTCGTATTGGAATGAAGGCCCCTATCACGCATGGCGTGTGTGCTTTCAGGAATTGCGTTGTGAACAACATAATCACGAATTGCACTTAAGGAGCAGTTAAATCGAGACGGTAAACTTTTGTCCTGAATTGGTCGGTTCCATGTCGCAAGGTGCAGCTGGAAACCCGACCGTCGCTATGGTGGAAGCTGCCTTTGCACATCATGGCTTAAACTGGCGATACATCAACATGGAGGTTTTATCGGTAGACCTCGGCGATGCGGTTCGCGGCGCTAAAGCCATGGGTTATCGCGGATTCAACTGCAGTATGCCTCACAAGGTCAGCGTCATTCCCTTTCTCGATGGCCTCGGTGAATCGGCTGCGATTATGGGGGCTGTAAATTGTGTCGTGCGGCGTGGAGGCCAATTCATTGGGGAGAATACCGATGGAAAAGGGTTTCTCCGTTCGCTTGCGTCGGTTACTGACCCAAAAGGGAAGTCCGTCGTGTTGTTTGGGGCCGGCGGCGCCGCGCGAGCGATTGCCGTCGAGTTGGCATTGGCTGGCGTCAAGCAAATCTCGATTGTCAATCGCTCCGAAGCTCGTGGGGTAAGCTTGGCATCGCTCTTGCGAGAGAAGGTGGGCATTCAAAGCGAGTGGTTACCTTGGAGCAACAACTTTCGAATTCCTCAGAATGCGGAGATCGTTGTGAATGCAACATCGATTGGACTCTACGACGCCGAAGCGAGTCTCGATTTTGAGATCGAATCCTTGAATGCCAAGATGGTTGTGGCGGATGTCATATTCAACCCACCCAAGACGCGGCTCATTCGGGATGCTCAATCACGAGGTTGCACGGTGTTGGATGGTCTCGGCATGTTGGTAAATCAGGGAGTAATCGGCGTTGAGTTTTGGACAGGCATCCAACCGGATGTAACTGTCATGAAAAAATCGTTGGAAATGGCGCTCGGTATCGGTTGAAACAACTATAAGAAAGCATCAGATGCAGAAGTTACTCATACTCGCGGTACTTGGAATGGCTATTCAAACTGTCGCAATATCACGAATGGCTTATAGTGCTGATTTGGAGACAAAAAACGGACAGCCTTGTTGGATCGTTCGATCAGACCAAGTCGAGTTAGCGATTACCGAACTTGGTGGTCATATGGCGCCGGTGACATTCTTTCGTAAAGAGTCTAAACCGGTTCAACCGTATCACATCAGCCCTTGGCAAGAGGAGAATCACAAGTACCCGGTCCCGGTGCTCGTTCCGCTGCGAGGCGATTTCTTTTGTCTCCCATTCGGCGGGAATGGAGATGAATATCGGTCCGAGAAACATCCGCCGCACGGAGAAACGGCTGGTAGCAAGTGGACATGCGTTGGTTTGGAGAACGAAGGAGCCGTTTCGACTTTGACGCTGGAAATCAAAACCACGGCCCGTGCCGGTGCTGTGACGAAGAAGCTGCAGCTTGTCGAAGGACACAATGCAATCTATTCAAGCCATCACGTATCGGGTTTCGGTGGTCGGACGTCGATCGGCCATCACGCAACACTCGCCATGCCTGACCAAGAGGGAGCGTTTAAGATTTCGCATAGCCCTATTCGATTCGGGATGACCAATCCAACGCAATTCAGCCATCCCGCCAAAGGAGAGTACCAGCAGCTTGCGATCGGTCAACGATTTGACAAGCTCAATGCGGTACCGTCACGATTCAAAGATGCGGCGGATGTGGATGTTTCGCGTTTGCCTCAGAAAACCGGCTACGCCGACTTGGTAGCAATCTTTCCAAAAGACCAAGGTGATAAGCCAGCTTGGTTAACCGCTGTCAGAGCCGACGAAGGTTGGTTATGGTATTCGATCAAGGATCCCAAAGTATTGACGAGCACCGTATTCTGGCTCGAAAATCATGGACGCCATCAACTGCCCTGGTTTGGACGCAACAACTGCGTTGGTCTCGAAGATGTGACTGCATACTTTGCCGACGGTCTGAAAGCCTCCGCTGAGGACAATGTCGTTAATCGCGAAGGAGTTGCGACTTCCCATGACTTACAGGGCGACTTCACCGTTCGCTACATCCAAGGGGTGGCTAAGATCCCGCCAGGGTTTTCGGAAGTCGCAAATGTAGAATTCGGAGACGGATCGGTGACATTTGTCTCGACGACAGCTGAAAGAATTTCTCTGCCTATCGTTCATGAGTATTTAAAAACGGGTAATTTCAGCAAGATGCATGGTCGATGAGAGTGCCGCATCCAGAACCGAACGTACCACTCCTCGCCATGCGAGGAGTGGAGAAATTATTTCCAGGTGTGAAAGCTCTGCGCGGAGTGAGTTTGACGCTCCATGCGGGCGAAGTGTTGGCGGTCTTAGGTGAGAATGGGGCTGGTAAAAGCACGTTGATGAAGGTGCTCGGTGGCGCTCACGCTGCCGATGCAGGCACCATGGCGATTGACGGCAAGGAAATAAAGTTTCATTCGCCTCGCGACGCGAGCGACGCGGGCATTGCCGTCATTTATCAAGAATTCAATCTGATCCCGACGCTTACTGCCGTCGAGAATATTTTCTTGGGACAAGAAGTTTCAAATCGAGCTGGATTCATTGATCGCAAGAAAGAACGGTGCATCGCCCAAGAGTTGTTTCATCGGCTTGGGTTAGAAATCAACCTGGATCTTCCGTGCCGAGCACTTACCACTTCGAAACATCAGTTGGTCGAAATTGCCAAGGCATTGGCTTTCGATGCTCGCATCCTGGTTTTGGACGAGCCGACGGCGGCGTTAACGACACGGGAAGTCGAAGGCCTTTTCAAAATTCTCAACGATCTGAAACAACAAGGCATTGGCATCATCTACGTAAGCCATCGACTCGACGAGATTTTTACGATTGCGGATCGAGTGACCTTTTTGCGCGACGGAGAAAACGTAGGGGATTGTCCGATCGAAGGGCTTACTCGCAAAACCATGATTGAAAAGATGGTTGGACGAGAGTTGCACGAAGAATTTCCAAAGCGTTCGGTTGAGATTGGTGAACCTCGATTAAAAGTAACGAACCTGAGTGACGGCATGGCCGTTAGGAACGTTTCCTTCGATGTTCGACGCGGCGAGATTTTGGCAATTACGGGACTGGTTGGCGCTGGACGGACAGAGACCGTACGGATGATCTTTGGGGCTGACAAACGTGTCTCTGGTGATATTAGGCTCGACGGGAAGTTGCTTCGTATACGTACACCGCGAGATGCAATTGACGCCCGCATTGGCTTGTTGACTGAGGATCGGAAGCTGCAAGGCCTTGTGCTTGGCCAGTCGTTGCTTGACAATTTCGGTCTTCCAAATCTCGATCGTCTTTCGCGCTACGGATTTCTTCAGTCAGGCCGCCAGCGAAAGGAATTTGCACACTACACCGATGCGATCAAAATCAAGATTGCGAAGCCGGAACAACCGGCGGGCCATCTCTCGGGAGGCAATCAACAGAAGATTGTCCTCGCGAAATGGTTGGCGCGAGACTGTGAAGTCCTCATTTTTGATGAACCAACGCGTGGGATCGATGTTGGCGCCAAGTTTGAGATTTACACGCTGATGAATGAATTAGTCGCAGCCGGCAAATCGATACTGATGATCAGTTCTGAGCTACCCGAAGTTTTAGGGATGGCCGATCGCATCATCGTCATGCACGAAGGACATATTACCGGAGAGATTCGAGATGTGTTTTGCGCGACTCAATCGCAAATTATGGAACTGGCGGTTGCGTAGGAGTTTGAGTCGCAAATCGCCGTTTTTCTAAACGTTAAACACTTGAATTCCAAAGAAAATAGAGCCTTCGAGATACCTATGAGCGAATTCGCATGAATGCTTATGAATCGTCCTTAACGCGATTTTTGACCAACTACGGGATGCTGGTTGTACTGCTTTTGCTTTGCGCGTTCTTCAGCGCCGTCACACTCAAGGAACAAGCGGCCAGTGGCCCTGCCGCGGCAGAACAGCTTACGAACCTTATGACGCGTCAGTTGGAGGCAAAGGCTCGAGTCTTGATCGTTGCAAGTACACAGTCTAGCGACCCTGAATTCGCGGACGAACTTGGACGCCAGCTCACCAAAAACGGGTTTGAAGTAATCGATTGTGTCAAAGGTAGTCCGAAAGAAGCGAAGGACGTGTTGACGCAGGTCCAGGCAAATGAAAAAGGACTCGACGCGATCGCGTGCAGTGAAACATCGTCGAACTGGCTTGTCTTGTCCAACCTTTTGGCCGACTTCCCGCCACTTGAGAAGACTCGCATCTTCAAGCCACATAGCTATCGATTTCCGAATTTCCTCAAGACCGACAACCTCTTGAATATCGCCAATCAAATCGCGGTCATCGCGATTGTTGCCATCGGGATGACGATGGTCATCATAACGGGCGGAATTGACCTATCGGTCGGGAGCCTCATCGCCTTGTCAGCGGTCGTCTGCTCCGTGTTAATGCGGGATGTTTTTGGAGGGAAATCCACTTCAGTAATGGGGATGGTGATTTGTTGCAGTGTTGCAGTCTTGGCGTGCGGTTGTATCGGTGGATTTTCCGGTTTGATGATCACGCGTTTTGCGATTCCACCGTTTATCGAGACGTTATCGATGATGCTAGTTGGAAGTGGCTTGGCCTATCTTCTCGCGAAAGGGGAATCGATAGGTGATGTTCCAGATTCCTTTATATGGCTTGGACGCGGGGCAGATCTTTTTGGAATACCGAACGCAGTCGTACTCATGGTTTTTCTTTATGCCATCGCCACTATTGCCATGACGCGCATGAAACTTGGACGGCATATCTACGCTGTTGGTGGAAATTGCGAAGCGGCCAGACTCTCGGGGGTGCCAGTAGCTCGAGTGATCATGATCGCGTATGTCACGAGTGGATTATTGGCTGGTCTTGGTGGTGTTATTTTGGCCTCGCAGCTCAAAAGCGGGTCACCAGCTTACGGAAACATGTATGAACTGTATATGATCGCGGCTGTAGTCGTGGGAGGGACCAGTCTGAGTGGGGGGGAAGGTCGTATGATCGGCACGCTCATCGGCGCGTTCACGATTGCCGTCATTCAAAACGGGATGAACCTTACCAACGTTGAGAGCTACACACAGAAAGTAGTACTTGGCCTCGTGATCTTAGGTGCCGTTTTGCTCGATCGTATTCGCCACCGCCGATAACGGCTACGGCTTACAACGTCTTCGATCCGACAACGCAACAACCGGCGAAGGCCAGACAGTAGTTCCCTACTGAGAACGCAAACCAGCGGTATTCACAGCAATGACGCGATACTGGTGCTGTTGGCCAGGTGCCGATTCTGCATCGGTGTATTTCATTTCAATTAGAGGCTGTGATGGCGTGTCGCTGTATTGGAGGTTCTGAAAGATTGGACGACCGTATGGGTTTTTGGCGAGCTCGGGTACTCGAGCGATGAATTGTCCGTCACGCTCAATGATAAAATGATCCAGGCCGCTTTCGAGATCGGCTTCGGCCGTCCACGTGAGTACATTCCCGATCACATGGAGATTTGTGGGAGACGGCGGCGCAGAGACATCCGAGACCGCCGTGTCTTTAACGTATTGAGCCCAAGCCTTGCCAATCTGTTCGTTGATAAACCAGAGCGAGTTATCTTTCGCGGCTGTATACGAGTCCGCTGGCACTGGGGCAACGAGCTCCGATGCTCCGATATAGAGTGGCGCAAGCCAAGCTTTAACGACGGGTGTTGGCTTCAAGGGGGCATCGGATGTGGCCGGCAATCGAGCGGACAAGCAAGCATCGAACCACGGGATTGCCAAGTATCGTTGGTTACCACATTCATGCGCCGTCAAAGGGTCGACAGCGACGCAAATAAGTCCACCTTTGCTTCGGACTTCATGAAAAAAGGCTTCGTTGGCGGGCCAGACGCTTGCAAAACGTCCTTCTTTAACCGTCACCCCTTCCTTCGTACCAGGATTGCACATGATCGGAACCCTAAGCAACTTCTCATTCAAAGTGTGAGTCTTAATAGTTGGCCGATCCGGATTTGGCTTGAACAAAGGTACGCCGGATCGTAACCAGACGGCCGCAACTCGTTCCGGATTGAGAAGAGTCATTCCACCTGCCCAGTGACCACCACCACTGTGTCCCCACAACGCCCATGGCACCTTGGCCAATTCAGGGTGTCCCGATTTTGCACCGAGATCAATGAGGCACTTCTGAAATGCAGCACTCGATCCATTCCTAGGATCGCACCACATTTGACAATCCGCGTTCTCCGGCTGCTCGTAGGACGGAGCCAACAAAGCACATTCGTGCTTGCGAGCGAGCGCTTGCCAATGAAGATCAAAGGCACCCGTGAGACCCGACTTGCACGAACCTTCACCGCAGCCATGCTGATGTACGATGACCCCGCGCAAAGTTTTCGCCTGGGGCGGAATCCAAATCGTATAGTTCACGCCGAATATCAATTCACCCGGAGTCGTTGAAGGCTCATAACGAACCCGATAGTACGGCGGTTCAACAGATGGAAAGACGTCATACGGCGCTAGCTGAGCTTGGACATGCGTCGCAAAGATAAGAGTGAATAGGATAACGAACGATCGATTGAACATTGAGCGAACCCAGTAAAAGAGACTAAGAAGGGGTTTCAAAATTTTATCTCTGGTTTCCTGCTAAATAGCAGTGCGCGATGGTGAAGCATGAAAAATCTAACGATTTCGTGGAAATTCATCGTAACCTCTCACATCGGTAGCGGTCTCTACACATCTTCACTCTCCCGCTTGCGGGAGGGTCGAGCGCAGCGAGGGGAGGGCAATTGTTACTAACGCTACACGCACCCTCCCCGAAGCCTCGTCCCTCGGCTTCGACCCTCCCAAGGGGCAACGCCGTAGCGGATTTTTTAGCTGGCAAGTTGTAGCTCATTGTAAAGCTTCCGTTGAGCGGCAGTTGCCCGCTTTAGGATGGGTGAATTTGTTGTCGGGATATCTTTTGTCGGAGGACGGAAACGGGCCATCTTGC
>JANOAI010000375.1:0-6984 GCA_031411055.1 Pirellulaceae bacterium | reverse complement strand
GGTGAGCGAACGACAAACGACGACGACCCAGGCATCAACCGGAGCCTCAAAACATGTAAACAAAAAGAATTCCCAAAATAGTGGCGACCGCCACTTGCAAACCCAGGACTTCATAGTCGAGATTCTGGACAAATGTGCGCGAGTACTCGCACGTCATCTAAGTTTTCCAACGCCGCATGGGCAAGCGGGCCTGGTGGTGAAGATTATCGTGAAAGCGTGAGCATCACCTGCCCATTGGCTGGATCCCAGACCCTAACCACGTCATCGCTACCGGCGGAGGCGAGACGCTTACCGTCCGGACTGAATGCCACCCTTGTGGCCTGCTCCATATGCCGCATCACCACCTCGGGCTCCCTACTGCCATTGAGTCGCCATAGCTTTACGGTGCCATCATCACCGGCAGAGGCCAACAATGTTCCATCTGGACTGAACGCAACACTTCGCGCCGCTTTATCGTGCGACTGTGCGCTAAACAACTCTTGTCCGCTGCCTATATCCCAAAGTTTGACTGAGCCATCAGCACTCGCCGTTGCAAGCTGCTTACCGTCAGGGCTGAATACTACGCATAAGACAGCATCAGTGGCGGCAACGATCTTTCTTGGCTTTCCAAAACCAAGTAAGTATACACTGCCATCGATTCGACCGCATGCTTGTCGTTTGCCATCCGGGTTGTAAGCAACACTCCATGCGGGTTGTCTCTCTTGGACTTGGAAGGCTGGATAGCTCTCGCTTCCTTTGAAGAAAGGTGGCACCAATGGATTGATGCCCATTGAAATCGAAACCGAAGTTCCATTTGCATGAGCGAGGTTAGTTCCATCAGGACTGAGAGCAATACTCCGAAAACAATCTGCGCCCGTGCCAGGAATAAAACGTCCGTGAAACACTGAGTTCGCTGACCCATGGCTGAGGATAATGTTACCGCTTTCGACATCCCAGGATCTCACTGTCCGATCAGTACTAGCAGAGATGATCCACTTTCCATCTGGCCCAAAACACATGGAAGTGATGTTGGCCGTATGACCGCGCATACATGATATCAGCTTGCCGCTTTCTACATCCCAAATGAAGATGTCGTTCTGCCGAGAAGATGCCAGCCTCTTGCCATCAGGGCTGTACTCAACATTCCATATCTCCAGTTCTTGGTTTCTCAATCGTAGAGTCTGTAGAAAACCCGACCGATCAAAAGCCAGACCCTTCATGCTACGGAAATTGTCCTGCTGCGCTGGATTGAGCACATCAAGCAGTAATTGATCGCGATCCTTGAACGTTAAGTGATCGGCTTTTCGACCACCTTTGACACTGGCAATTTCTTCTTTCATCATCCGATTATGAATAGAACGAATATTGGCCTTCTGGTCGGTTGACAATTCGAGAGCTTTGGCGACAGAAGGGTCGCTTAAGGCCTCTAACCCTTCCATCTGCAAATCAATTTCGTGCAACCGATTTTGCTCTTCTGGTGTAAGAATCAAAGCCAGCTCTGACTGGAAAGTGAACTGTACCTTTTGAAGGACTTCGCGACGCTTGATTTTGTCCTTAACAGAAGCGGCTTCTGCTTTTGCAGCTTCATCAACGGATGCTCTCCACAAAGAGAGTTTGTACGCCTTTTCGGCACTTAATCCTAAGTCCTTCTGAACAGCTTCGACTTCCAAGAGATGTAAAGGAAATCCCAATCGCCATCCAAATCCAGTCGGTATCTTGTAGGATAGCTCTGCGTGAGCGAACCCAGCAATCGCCAAAAGGAACATCAAGCCAGTGACGCACCTTGTCAAATTATACTTGTGTGACATTTTCTTCCCTTGCCTCACTCTGCCAATTTACCCTGCAGATTCTAACAACATTCCGGACAAACATGCGCGAGTACTCGCCGTTTCACAGCGCTAGCGTCAATCATTCCCAGAAGCTTGGCGCTCGGAATAGCCGTTTTGCAGGTTTCGTCTGACTGGCCAGAGCTTCAAGTTTCGACGCGTTGCTCTGCGTCCCCTAAGTCAATCCGGTTGGTGGTGACCGGAGCGAGGTAGTTAGTCGGTCTTCGATTCAAATATCGACCTCATTTTCATCGTCGATACAGCTTGGAAATCTGGTCTCTTACTGTAGCAATTGGCGAGTACTCGTGCACGTTTGTCCGGAATATCGTGACAATCTGCAGGGCGGGTCGGCACGAGGACGCTGCGCCCCGGTTGTGGGTTCACCGCGAATTTTGCGTCGATCCAGGTACATGTTGCACTCCGACAGTCCTCCATTTGGCTTCCTGCCTCAAGAAACGGCTGCGGGTGCGTGTGCTGAAAGGCGAGCACGCCCGCCTTTCAGCAAACGCACCCCTTAGATTTAGCCGCTCTTGCTGGTAGGCTTGTGGGAAATCAAATTTCCTATCAGCGGTTAACTAAGAACCTCGCATTAGGAAGATGGCCCGCAGGTATGAAACATATTCGAAATTTTTGTATTATTGCCCATATCGATCATGGAAAGTCGACGTTGGCCGATCGATTGATACAGGCTTGCGGCGGTGTTACCCAGCGCGAGTTCCACGATCAAATCCTCGATTCTATGGACATTGAGCGTGAACGGGGCATTACCATCAAAAGCAACTCGATCACGCTTTCCTACCGAGCGGCCGACGGTCAAGACTACATGCTCAATCTGATCGATACCCCAGGCCACGTCGATTTTTCGCACGAGGTTCGACGTTCGCTGATGGCATGTGACGGAGCGCTCATTGTCGTCGACGCCTCCCAAGGGGTCGAGGCGCAAACCGTTGCCAACCTTTACCTTGCACTGGAATACGATTTAACGCTGCTGCCGATAATCAACAAGATCGATCTTCCGGCGGCAGACGTCGAACGAGTCCGCGAGGAGATCGACGCGGATCTTGGTCTCGATCCGTTTGCCGCGATTCCTGTTTCCGCCAAGACCGGGGTCGGTATTGATCATGTGTTGGAAGGCATTGTAGAAAGACTGCCATGTCCAAAAGGCGATCCGGATGCCCCGCTCAAAGCATTGGTTTTTGACGCTCACTTCGACACCTATCGAGGCGTGATCCTTCAAGTTCGCGTCATGGAAGGAACGCTCAAAACGGGCGAGAAAATTCACTTCATGCACTCAGGCCGCGACTACAAGGTCGATGAGCTGGGTTTCAACCAATTGAAACTCATGCCGCGAAGCCAGCTCGGCGTCGGCGAGGTCGGCTACATCGTTGCCGGTGTGAAAAGCGTAAAAGATATCGAGATCGGCGACACCCTAACGCATTTGGATCGCCAAGCGGCAGAACCGATTCCGGGCTATAAGGAAGCGAAACAAGTCGTCTTTTCATCGATCTACCCGATGAGTACCGACGAGTATCCTGACCTGACGAAAGCTCTCGAGAAATTAGCGATCAACGACGCTGCTCTTACATTCGAAAAAGATAGCTCGGCGGCTCTCGGATTCGGATTTCGATGCGGCTTCCTCGGCCTGCTTCATTTGGATGTCATTCAAGAGCGATTGGAGCGGGAGTTTGATCTCGGACTTGTCATTTCAGCACCCTCCGTGAAATACAAATTGGTGCTGAAAAACGGAACGACGATCGACGTCGACAACCCAAGTTACTGGCCCGATCCAATGATGATTGATTCGACTACCGAGCCCTTCATCAGTGCGTCGATACTGATTCCCGAAGAGTACGTCGGGCCAGTCATGGAGCTATGCCGCGAACATCGCTCAGACAGCCAAACGATGAGCTATCTTTCAGCAGGACGAGTTGAAGTGAAAAGCCAAATGCCACTTGGAGAAGTGCTCTTCGATTTTTACGGCAAGCTCAAGATGCTCACACGTGGCTACGGTTCATTCGATTACGAACCGATCGAGTATCGAGCTACCGACATTGTGAAAGTCGACATCCTAGTCAACAAAGAACCTGTCGATGCGCTTTCCTATCTAGTCCATCGCGACAAATCACGCGCCCGCGCCTTGCACTATTGTGAACAGCTTGCCGAAGCAATTCCACGTCATCAGTTTAAGATACCGATCCAAGGTGCTATCGGGGGCGAAATCATTGCAAGAGCGACGATACAACCTTATCGCAAGGATGTGACTGCCAAGCTCTACGGTGGCGACGTGACGCGAAAAAATAAGCTTCTCGACAAGCAGAAAAAGGGGAAAGCAAAAATGAAGCAATTTGGTAGCGTCAACATCCCTCAAAAAGCCTTCATCTCAGTCCTTCGCTCCGACAATGACTAGAACCAAGAGCCGCGTCATGTAGCCAATCAACAGTCCAACCCTCAGCCGAACGCGCGCAGCGTTTCGATGAACGGCTTTCCTTGGTATTCGCAAAGAACGAATACGTTCGGCTGGTGCTTTGATCCCAAATTCTCTTGTACGCCGAAAAAATCTGCTGTGCAGATTTTCGGAACAATCCGGACAAACATGCGCGAGTACTCGCCACTTGCTATCACCCAGGGACCAGATTTCCCGCTTGGGGCACGCGTTCATCGAATGAACGCCGGGCGGATAGGACGGGTTCGAGAAGATTCGAGCCCTGCTTTTTGCAACGAATTTTCGGACTTTTCCAAGTGCGTTCTAACCACCTTTGACGATGGTACTCACTTCCAACCTTGGGCATGCAAACAAGCCGCGTAGCGTTGAGCGGCTGTTTGCTTCAGGCAGGGTTTATCAAAAGCCTTGCTCGCCGCTTAACACCGCACATGTTAGTCGTTCCCAAAAGCTTGGCGATCGTAAAGGTCGTTTTACAGATTCAGTCCGACAGGCCGGAGCTTAAGGTTTCGCACGTTTCGACGCTTCAGTCGGCGCACTCCAGAGCATCCGATACGGCCACGTTTGGACCCACCGGTTTGACACGCCGGTTGCGGCAATTACGCTCCCGTTGTGCCCCCGTCAGAGCGTTCAGCTCGTTCCTTGTCTTTTTTTCTGCCAAGAAATCACGTATGCTGATTAGCCTCAATGAAAGTGTTGCGATTCGATTTTCTGTTTGATCTGCGTTCTTACCTTCTTTTTTCGACGCACATCTATTCTTACCGACGGTGGCGCTACAATGAAAAAGTTGTCAAAGAAAGGCTTTACATTGGTAGAGCTTTTGGTGGTGATCGCGATTATTGGTACCCTTGCCGCCTTATTGCTGCCGGCCATTCAACAGGCTCGAGAGGCGGCGCGGCGAATGAATTGTAGCAGCAACATTCGCCAGCTGGGGATTGCAGGTCTCAACTACGAACAAACGTACAAGTTGCTACCGGGATTGGCCTGCGGCGTTCATACGCCGGGCCCGCCAAATTACACCGGGACGCACACCACGTATTACGCTCGTTGGTCGGGCTTCGTCGGTATGTTGCCATACATGGAACAGGTCCCATTGTACGAACAGATTACGGGAGGCTTTAGGGATGCTTCCGGTACGTATCGTAAATTTGGAGCGCCGCCCTGGGATGACGCTTACGCGCCCAATCGGACGCAGATACCGTTTTTTCGTTGCCCTTCGGATTGGAGCGCGAAAGCCTCGACACGTTCATCGAATACGGAGGCTGCGCTCGCTCGGACAAACTATGCGTTCTGTTTGGGTGACAGCGAAGCGGGAGCATCGAGTTATTCCATCAACATTCCGCATACGCGCGGCGCTTTTGAAAATGGAATACAGCATGCGTTCACGAGCATCAGCGACGGCACGTCAAGTACGATCATGTTGGCGAAATTCCGACTTCTCCCACCTTTACCGTCGGTGTGACCCAACGGCAAACGCTCAATTCCCCCAAAATTCAAGGGTTCCACGTTGCAGGCAAACAAGCCACGGCCCCTTTTCCGGTTGTCGCCATCGGAGATTGCAAATCCAAAGCGCTCGGCGGAAAGTACATTGGTAATGTAACAGGTTACTACGTGCGGGGAGTACGCTGGATGGACGCAGCTGCGACCTATTCGGGGTTCAACACGATCATTGGTCCCAACGGACCAACGTGCTTCGCTTCCTGGACGCCGCAAACCTTCTTTAACGCTAGGCCGGCGTCCGGTGAGATTGACGGTGTCTTCCCTGGGGGGAGCTATCACCCGGGCGGAGCCCATGTCGTTATGTTTGACAGCGCGGTGAAGTTCGTTACGAACGATATCGACACTTCCAATGGACTCACGCCCGCGATAATCACCGCCCCTGGACGACGCCCCAGCGGAAACTGGCCAACCACACCGAACTGGGAAGGGCCTTCACCGTTTGGCGTTTGGGGGGCAATGGGAACAGCCGCTGGAGGAGAAGTCATCAGTGATCCGGGATAGTCAATAAGTACAAGCCGGCTCGACGTGTGGCGAGTATTTCCCGGCTTTCTTTTCGATAAGCCTGTACTACGTGCGATTTAATCGCCGTGCAGATTGTCACGATATTCCGGATTTTTATAAGCGAGTACTCGCCGCATTCGGTCTCCCACTACCCATATTTCTAGTTCCGCTACTTACCTCGACATCCACGACTTTTGCTGGCGAGCTCTCGATTCTTTCGTCGCTTTACTTCGCGACTTTGTTACGTGCCGCTTGTTCATGCGTTTTGGCAAGATGCTGATGGATGCCAGGGGCCTTGATAGGTGCGGGAGTTGGCAGCAGCGTCGGCAACTCTGGCAGCAATTCAACCGCGACCGCTTGGTCTTCCAACACAACGTCGGTGCAGAGGTTCATTTTGAGCTTGATGTCGAAATGACGAACGAGGCTTTGTGCCATCTTCGGTGAGACACCGGACTTGGATAAATTGGTAATGAAGGTCTTTCGCAAGGCGTGGAAGTCGGCGTATCGTCCTTGGGCATCGACGAAACATACGAACGAACTCTGTTCAGCTTTCTTCCGCAACTATTTGTCCACAATTATGGCAAGCCATGGAACAGTTTATCAATCGCAACTAAGAATCAGCCATTTTCGCAGGGTGGCTGAGGGGCGGTTGTTGTTTTGCTGGGTTGCTTGAGTGTGATGTGCAGTTGCTGGTTTCGAGAGCGTGGTTTAACTCTTTTGCTGCTTCGTGCAGTGACG
>JANOAI010000374.1:0-8225 GCA_031411055.1 Pirellulaceae bacterium | reverse complement strand
GCAAGAGTTCTTCCGACAATGGATCTTCGACGCGTTGCTCGATGGCTCGACGTAGCGGACGTGCTCCATAGTCGAGGTTGGCACCCTTGGCGATAATGAATTCCTTGGCTTCATCGGTGAGAACCAATTCGAATCCACGCTCCTTGAGTCGTTCGCGAACCTTCGACAATTCGAAGTCGATGACCTTCTTCAAATCTTCCTTGGTCAAATGTCGGAAGATGATCGTGTCATCAAGACGATTCAGGAATTCTGGGCGGAAGACGCGTTCAATTTGATCCATCACACGAGCCTTCATGCTGTCGTAAGACGCGTCGTCGTCAGGTCTTTGGAACCCGAATGACGATTCGTTCTTGATGGCGTCAGCACCCGCATTGGTGGTCAAAATCAAAATGGTATTCCGGAAGTCAATGTTGCGTCCGAAGCTATCGGTCAGCCGGCCTTCTTCCATGACTTGGAGTAACATGTTGAAGACATCGGGGTGAGCTTTTTCGATTTCGTCGAGCAGCACGACCGCATACGGACGTCGACGAATCTTCTCTGTGAGTTGACCACCTTCTTCGTAGCCTACGTATCCCGGAGGGGCGCCAACTAATCGGCTGACGTTGTGCTTCTCCATGTACTCGGACATGTCGATTTGGACTAAGGCGTCGGCATCCCCGAACAGACATTCGGCCAAAGCTTTCGCGAGCAACGTCTTACCAACGCCGGTCGGTCCGGCAAAGACAAAGCAGCCAGTCGGGCGTTTCGGATCTTTGAGTCCACTTCGGCTACGACGAACGGCCTTGGCAACCGCGGCGACCGCTTGTTCTTGGCTCACAACTCGCTTGTGGAGTTCAGCTTCCATGCCCATCAAGCGAACGGAATCCTCGGTCGACAATCGTGTCAACGGAATGCCGGTCATCTTGCTGACTACTTCCGCAATGACTTCTTCATCGACAACGCCATCGGTTTCGCGGCTCTTCTCACGCCAATCGCGAGTGATCTGCTCTTTCTTCTTTCGAAGCTTATCCGCAGCATCTCGAAGGTTAGCAGCCTTCTCGAAGTCTTGGTTGGCGACGGCTTCTTCTTTGTCCTTGTTCAGTTTTTCGACCTGTTCGTCGATTTCTTTCAAATCAGGTGGCTTACTCATCGAACGGAGACGTATCCGAGCGCCAGCTTCGTCAATGACGTCGATAGCTTTATCGGGTAAGCAACGAGCGGTGATATAGCGTTCGCTCATCTCAACCGCGGCTTGAACCGCTTCGTCGGTGATCTTGACGCGGTGATGCTCTTCGTATCGCTCGCGCAGACCCTTGAGAATTTCAATCGTTTCCGCGGCACTGGTTGGTTCAACAGTAATCTCTTGGAAGCGGCGAGCGAGAGCGTTATCCTTCTCGATGTATTTCCGATACTCGTCGAGCGTTGTCGCGCCGATACATTGAATTTCACCACGCGATAAGGCTGGCTTCAGAACGTTCGCTGCATCGATTGCGCCTTCGGCTCCACCCGCTCCAACCAGCGTATGCAGTTCGTCAATGAAGAGAATGGTATTGCGAGCGCGACGAACTTCGTTCATCACTGCTTTGATACGCTCTTCGAATTGGCCGCGATACTTGGTACCGGCCACCATCATGGCCAAGTCAAGGACGACGATGCGTTTATCGGCGAGAATCTCAGGCACTTCACCGTTGATTACACGTTGTGCAAAGCCTTCGACGATGGCGGTTTTACCGACACCGGCTTCACCAAGCAGGACTGGGTTGTTCTTGGAACGTCGGCATAGAATTTGGATCGCTCGTTCAATTTCTCGCTCACGCCCAATGACGGGGTCCAACTTGCCTTGGCGAGCAAGTTCAGTGAGATCGCGACCAAAACTGTCGAGGGCTGGCGTCTTGCTCTTGCTACCCTTGCCGGTCGAACCGGTTTCGCCAGTGCTTCCGCCGCCGGAGGCACCTTCTCGCCCGCCACGTTCGGTACTTGCTTCGCCACCTTCCATACCATGGCCAAGGAGATTGAGAACTTCTTCGCGGACATCTTCGAGCTTCATCCCCAAATTCATGAGAACCTGGGCGGCGACGCCCTCTTGTTCACGCAACAATCCAAGCAATATATGCTCGGTACCGACGTAGTTATGATTCAAATTGCGAGCCTCTTCCATCGAATACTCGATAACTTTCTTGGCGCGCGGAGTTTGAGGCAGCTTGCCGATCGTGACCATTTCCGGTCCGCTTTGGACGAGCTTCTCAACTTCGAGGCGAATCTTGCGCAGATCTACGTCCAGGTTTTTCAGGACATTCGCCGCCACACCGCTCCCCTCTTTAACGAGACCGAGAAGAATGTGTTCAGTGCCGATATACTCGTGGTTGAAGCGCTGAGCTTCTTGATTGGCGAGTTGCATCACCTTTCGGGCACGGTCGGTAAAACGCTCATACATGATGATTGACCTTTATTTCGTAGATCGTGTGAGCCTGAGGCCAGGAACGGAGAATCGTAGCTCCGCAAAACTCATTCCACTTTCGATGCTGTGTCAAATTGGCAAAGTCGGAGTATTTCTCTGGAAGGATGATCGGCTTGGATCGACCCTCCGGATTAGAACAATCGTAGCGGTTATTCAAGCTCGCGGGCAGGGGAGTTTGGGGGGGTGAACGTTTCAGCCATTCCCGAATCGAATTCTTTTCCGAACAATGTCCTGGCTGATGGGACTTAAAACGCGGAAGTTATGCCGCGGATAAAGACGCGTTGCGCCGCTAGATGTTCGCAAACGCCAAAATCGCATGGGTTGTTTCTACGCTTCTACACATCCGAAATTCCGCATGAACCTGCCAAACTAACTGTCTAAATTATTGCCCGGCGTACACTTGCGCCGCTCATTTTGAATCTCGCTTGTCCAAATCGAGGCACAATCGAATCGCTCTAAACGTTCAAGACATTCGAGTGCTTGCTGTGGTCGCCCGGTTCTACGAAGTACCGAAGCTAAAAGCAAAGCGGCTTCCACATCCTCCCGACCGGTACTCAGAATTCGGTGAAGGCTGGCTTCTGCCTCGAGATATTCGCCTCGAAGATAATCTTTCTGCGAAATTGCAAGCAATTGATCCGACTCTTGGGCTGAACCGAGCGAACCCCTTTGTTGGCCGAAAAACAGGCTTACGACCGTGGACCACAATCCTGCACCGAGCAGAAATCCCCAGAGAATTCGAACGGTCCAAACGGCAATCCATTCCTGCCAAACGAGCGTCGCTAGCAAAGCGATATTCAAGAGCGCAGCAAATAACAAGGCGACGAACAGTGAATAGAGTTCGCCACGAGTCCACAATTGAATGAACCCAGGCCACCAAGCCATGCTTCGAATCGACATCATGATGATCCAGCTTTAACCGAATCATCCCTTCCAAAGCAAGCGAGGCTTGGATTCATCTACCAGCCAAGCGAAAAATTCACTATTTTCAAATTCGATAACCCGCTTAGTGGTTCAGTGGGATTTCCGTCGTATTCTTCAAAAAGTCGCCAGACGCTCCGCGATGGTTAGTTGCATGGTCCCTGTTGCATGAAAACGCGATCACGATCACCCATTTTGGTCACGATGATCTTGGTCACGGTTTGTGTTTTGGCCGGTTGCTCCAATTTGCAGACGCCGCCTCAGCAACGAGTTCCCAATCTCGACCTAGCGGCTTCTTTGTTTGAACTTTGGTCAGCACGTCCAAAGCTGTTTGACCGCGAACCTACGCTTTACCGAAAGTGGCGTCCCGATTTGGCTGTTCTCCCTTACGCGGATATCGAACGAAAGCTTGAGACGCTTTCAAACAGTTCAAGCGGTGGAATCTTTGCGAATCCGGGCGATTCGACGGACGTCATGGATAACCTTCGTATCAACCTCCATAACGTACGCAATTGCCGGTATCGAACTGAAGAGGACTACGATGTCCGTCACTACGATCTTGAATTCGACCTCCAGGAGGTCGAAGGTGTCGATTTTATCATTGTGCCGTTCAAGGGAAACCGGTTTCTCGCGCACACCATGTTAAGCTTTCGTCTCCGCGATGGCCAGCGTTTTGTCGTCTCAGTGGAAGCCCGACTTGAACAAGGCGAAACGTACACTACGGTCAGCGGACCCGGCAAAAAGTTCGAGCTGATGTATCTCATTGCCGACGAACGCGACATGATTCCGCTTCGGACGGAAGTACGGCAAGTCGACGTTCATATCTATCCAGGCAAAGCCACTCCTGGTCAAACGCAAAGGCTATTGGTCGATGTTCTCGAACGGACCAACAAACTCGCTCGAGAACCCGAGTTCTACGATATTCTTAAGAATAACTGCACGACGAACTTAGTCGATCATGTAAATAAACTCAGGCCAGGAGCAATCCCGTTTGATTGGCGAGTCGTACTTCCTGGTCAATCGGATTCGCTAGCGTATGAATTGGGACTGTTGGATATCGAAGGGCGGTTTGACGTAGCTCAGAAGACGTCGAAGATCAATTCCATCGCTCTTCTCTACAGAGATGATCCAGCCTTCTCAGATCGCATTCGGAGAAGGTAGCTTCGTCTAACGGTTCGTTATTCTCCGGTGAAGATGTTGGGCGATCGCTTGGCCACACCTCAAAAATAGGGTTGAGTTCAACCTGTACAACGGACTTCCAGTCCGTCGGGCCCAATCTTTGTCGCCGGACTGGAAGTCCGTCATACCCTGATATTTAGCGGTGATGAAGCGCTAACCCTTCAGATACCCATAGAGTTTTGCGTAGCTCGACCAATCGCGCTGGATGATTTTCTCGAGTTCATCGCTCGAAGCATGCTCATTCACTCGGTACTCTTTGTCGGCTTGGCTACGTTCTGCGATTTTTTGCAATACGAACTCTGAATTCCCAATTTCAAGCTGTTCATAGATACGGGCGACCGTCGACATTGGATCCGCAACAAGCGTTTCATAATGGACATCGATGATTCGATTGGCTGGAATCTTTTGTCGATCAAGCTCAAAGGAATCATACATTCGATGAATGGCATCGATGACAAAGCGATGAATGGCCTCGTCATTCGGGCGGCATTGAAGGCCTTGCGTCTCCGACAAGGCTCGCCACAACTTCATCGTTGATGGATACAGTTTCCTTGGATCGCGAACCATGTGAATGAATTTGGCTTCGGGATACATCTCAGCCAAAATGCCAATTCGACCAGTGTGCGGCGGGCTCTTTATGATGAGCGGCTTACCGGTGTGATAAGTGAGGGCTCGAAAAAACCAATCGATAACGAATTTCCAACGTTTTAGATCTTTGGGTTGGAACGAATGTGAGCCGAGCGAATCCATGTTCGGTACGGCATGCTGTGGGAATGCAAGCCAATAGTAGGGAGTGGCGGCCCCCAAGATCATCAATGCAAATTCGTCCTCCTGCGGAAGTGACCAGTTAGCTTTCATGTTGTCCATCGGTCGTTTATCGGGCAACAAAAAATTCCCAAAGCGGCGCATCCACGGTTCTGATAGTAGAAAATGCCATGGCGCAAAACATTGGTAGGTATTGGGGGACGCAAAGCGATCGTCCAGATGCAACAACTCGTGCATCAAGGTCGTTCCACTTCGCCAATGTCCCAATACAAAGATCGGCGGTCCGGCGAGCTCCGTGCGGCGAATCGCACCCCCGTGAATCACGTGCTGCATCAAAGCCATGACGTCGTTGAATGGCGAGAACGCGAGTGAACCCGCGGCTCGATGAAGCCGCGTCAGATGGACTCGGAACCGATTCCGGTACAGGAATGGCCAAAGAACACGAGACGTCATTCCATGCCAGAAACGTGGACCCAACGTCGGGTAGGGATTGACGGTCACTGGCCCGTCAGCTGTTTTCGGAGGTTGGCCCATAGAATTGCTGGCAAAACATCGAAAATAGGTTTTGATCAAGAAAGACCGTTTGTAGGTGCTAGGCAACGCTCTGTCGAGGTTGGCTACTCTAAAAAACGCTCTAGACGGTAGACCGACTAGCCAGCTAGCCTCTCAGCCCATGGGTAAACTGTCAAACATCTTGAGAATCTCTGGCGAACTGATCTTTCCGGTCGGGATCATCGCTTGTGTTCTGGTTATCTTGGTCCCGCTTCCGGCTCCGCTGCTTGACCTTCTCCTGATGATCAACATCGCAGCCTCGGCCGTGATTCTGCTGACCACGATCTCCGTAAGCGCTCCGCTCGAGTTCAGCGTTTTCCCGTCGCTCCTGGTGGCGACCACGCTCGGGCGATTGGTCCTCAATATTGCCACGACGCGACTTATCCTGACTCGAACAGACGAAGAAGGGCTCGAATCGGCCGGAGAAGTCATTCAAGCTTTTGCCCGTTTCGTAACCGGTGATCGACTCGAAGTCGGAATCATCTTATTCGTCATCATCTTTATTATCAATTTTATCGTGATCACCAAGGGAGCAACCCGTATTGGTGAAGTGGCAGCTCGATTCGCTTTGGACGGAATGCCTGGCAAGCAGATGGCCGTCGACGCCGATTTAAGTGCTGGCGCCATCGACGAGAAAGAAGCACAACGCCGACGCGATGAGATTACTCGCCAAGCGGACTTTTATGGAGCAATGGACGGTGCTAGCAAGTTCGTCCGGGGAGATGCCATTGCTGGAATCATCATCACGATCATCAATATCGTCGGTGGTTTGTATATGGGCTACATGTACGCGGGCATGACCCTGGCTGAGGCGGCGGATGTTTTTTCCAAATTGACGATCGGCGATGGCTTGGTTAGCCAAATCCCAGCCTTTATGGTCTCGTTGGCCGCGGCGTTGCTCACGACCCGTTCGACGCAAAAATCGAATCTACCAGCCGAACTGCTCAAGCAGTTGTTTTCCCGGCCCGAAGCGTTGATCGTCTCGGGCTGCTTTCTCTTTTTGATGATCTTCACACATTTGCCGACCGTCCCGATGCTCACGCTCGGAGCGGGCTGCATTGGATTGGCATTATCGATGCAAAAGAAAGCCCGCAAGCAAATCGCGCAGGATACCAAAACCAAAGCCGACCAAGAGCAAGCCAAGAAAGTCCAACCTGAGAAGAAGGTTGAAGATTACCTTGAAGTCGATCCGATGCGGCTTGAGTTGGGTGCCAAGCTGATTGTCTTAGCGGATCCGAATCGAGGCGGTGACTTGATGAAACGGATCTCAACGGTTCGGGCAACGCTTGCCAGCGAAATGGGTGTTTTGCTCCCCATGGTTCGCATCAAAGACCGAATGAGTTTGCCCGAGTATAGTTATGACCTCCAGCTTG
This sequence comes from Pirellulaceae bacterium, assembly GCA_031411055.1. Classification (GTDB taxonomy): domain Bacteria; phylum Planctomycetota; class Planctomycetia; order Pirellulales; family Pirellulaceae; genus JAIYDQ01. The sequence continues at coordinate 1,001 of JANOAI010000374.1, read as the reverse complement.
GAGGTAATCGCGTTGCACGTGGCATGCTTCGTCCGGATCGCGTCTTGGCGATCGATACCGGGTTAACCACTGGCAGTATCAACGGCGAAGAAACCTCCGACCCTGCCTTCGGAAGACGCGCCTACTGGATTGATCCTGCACGACGGCAACAAGCTGAAATCTATGGCTATCAAGTCGTGGATCCAGCTGCAGTCTTGGCCACTCACGTTCAGGAAGTCGCTCGTCGACATGCCGACGAGCTTCTCACACGCGATGTGACAAAACAGTTGCTTGATCAACTCAAGAAGACATCTCCGACCGTGATCGATGAACTCATTCCGGGCGTGATGAAGCTGGCCGATGTTCAACAAGTCTTGCAAAGCCTGTTGCGCGAGGACGTACCCATTCGTCAACTTAGCACAATCCTCGAAACGCTTGGCGACCACGCGGGACGAATCAAAGATCCGATTTGGCTCACGGAGTATGTACGTCACCGTTTGGCTCGCACCATTTCCCATCGCTATCGCGATTCGAATGGTGTCCTTCATGTGGTGACGCTTGACCCAGCTGTCGAAGACCGTATTGCGGCCGGAACAGAGCAAAACGATCGGGGATTATTTATTCGCATGTCGCCTGCCGCCATCACCACGACCTGTCAGCAGATCGGCGAACAGCTTAAAAAACTTGACAACCTCGCGCGTCCCCGCTGTTTGCTTGTCAGTCCCCGCATTCGAGCATCAGTTCGTCAAATCACCCAAGATACACTCTCCGACCTACGTGTATTGAGCTACAACGAAATCGCACGCGACACCAGCATTGAATCGATTGGGATGGTCAGCGACCCCACGCCAAGCAAGGCGGCCTAACTCAAACAGTGTCGCCGTTTTTTACCAGTGTCGCCGTTCTCTCCGAAAGTGTCGCAAATCTCTACGAGAGTGACCACCCAGAAAGCCACAACCAAGCGACAAAAAAAAAAAAAAAAATATAAAAAAAATAGAAAAAAATTCAAGGATAAGGAAAAA
>JANOAI010000373.1:0-4806 GCA_031411055.1 Pirellulaceae bacterium | reverse complement strand
CTCGTTCCAGTCGAGCACCAGGCATGGCACGCAGACAAACAACAGGGCAACCATGACACGGTCGAGTAGCGAGTGGTGTGACTATCGAAACCTCAAGAAAACCACTCGCTTGCGCTTCGTGTTACCCATGAGATTATGCCTTCGGTAAGGATTTGGGACAGTCGAACTATCCAGTTAGGATCGAATAAAAACGTTTCCGATCGGGGCGGTCGTTGGATCGTACGTTGGCGTGACGGTTTCTGTATAATTTGCGGCTATCGTTCGATTGTCCCAAATACGTCCGGACGGCATATTTTCACCGATAACACGACGCGCAAGTTTCGAAGTTGCATTTTATTAAATCGCGAACCGTTACAATTCTATAGCCTGGGTGTAAACGCCAAGCTTTAAAATGCCATGTCTTTCGGCACTGAAGCCTACAACTTCCAAACGCGCTAGTGTATGGTTTTTCAGTGTCGCCCGTCGCTCCGCGGCGGTAGCGTGCGTAACGAGAGAACATGGCTATATCCGTTCCCCTTATTCGTCTCGTGCTTAATAGACTCACAGGCCTATTCGCGAAAGTTCTTTCTTTCACGATCTTTCACAAAGCAAAACGACAACTTTAAAAACCAAGCCAAAAACCTCCGAATAGCGAAGCAACGAAAGAGTCGATCGTTCAACGAATCGTTAGAATTCCGTAAGCAACAATTTTCCATTAGAGGCTGACTCTAGAAATCGAAAAGTGATTTATGCTTGATATCGTGCTGATCAATCCTCGGTTCGAGGTAAGCTATTGGGGACTCGAGCACGCCCTCCCCTTGCTAGGCAAAAAAGCAAACCTTCCCGTAGCCTGCTTGCCGCTCTTGGCGGCGCTCACGCCAAGTGAACATCAGATTACGCTCGTCGATGAAAATGTCGAGGAGATCGATTATGACCGATTGGAACGGGCCGACATTGTTGGCCTAACCGGGATGACTGTCCAACGTGCTCGTATGCGAGAGATCCTTCAGGAATTGCGAAAGCGAGGGATCTTTGCAGTCGTCGGCGGGCCATGGGTTAGCGTCAGCGAGGAGTACTTCGGCGACTTAGCGGAAGTAATCTTCGTCGGCGAAGCGGAAGAGACGTGGCCACAATTTCTTTGCGACTTCCAAAGTGGCAATTGGAAAAAACGATACGAACAAGCGAACAAGACCGACATGCTGACGGTCCCGGCTCCTCGCTACGATCTCATTAAAACGCAACATTACTTGTTTGGCAGCGTTCAGTTCTCGCGTGGCTGCCCATTTCAATGTGAATTTTGCGACATCATTGTCACCTTTGGTCGACGTCCACGCATCAAGTCTTCGGACCAGATCCTGATTGAACTCGATCAATTGCTTGCTCAGAAACTGACCATTGCCTTTATTGTCGATGATAATTTGATTGGAAATAAGGTTCAAATCAAGAAGGTGCTTCAGGATGTCTCGCATTGGCAACGCTCGAAGGGATTTCCGTTGACGTTTTTCACCGAAGCGTCGCTCGATCTCGCCGATGATGAGGAGCTAATGCAGCTCATGGTCGACTGCAACATTCAAACAGTCTTTATCGGAATTGAAAGTCCCAACGAAGCATCGCTGCGCGAGACGAAAAAAATTCAAAACGTCCGAAATACGGGGACGCTGATCGAAAAAATTCATCGCGTTCAGAATTCGGGGATGGATGTATGGTGTGGAATGATCGTTGGGTTCGATAACGATGACGAGTCGATCTTTAACGCACAGCTCGAATTTTTGAAAGATGCGAGAATACTTCACGCGATGCTCGGCATGTTGCACGCGATTCCCAAGACACCGCTATACGCTCGTTTGAAAGCTGAGGGTCGGCTCGACGAAAGCGACACTTCTGAATTTGGTACGAATGTGATTCCTCGCCAAATTAGCCGCGAGTCGCTTCGCAACGGCTACCTAACGACGATGCAAAAGCTCTATGAGCCAAAGAACTATTTTGATCGACTCGAGGATCTTTTCTTGAGCGGAAATTTTCGCTTTGGTCAAGCTCGTAAAAAGTATTGGAGCGAGCACCGATGGACAGGGGCCAAAGAACAAGCTCGCTTTGGGATCCTTGCGCTGGGGTTGTTGGCCCGTTTGATGTGGGCCATTCCCCAGGCATCACTCCGAAAGGAGTATCGAACGCGAATTTTTAAATTGCTTCGAGTGAACCGCGATCCCTCAGTACTGTTCGTCTATGTGATCAAGTGTGCCATGCACTACCATCACTATACGTTGTCGACCAATATGTCCGATCGACGCACCGCCGTCGTGAATACATTTTGAATGCGCAATTCACGAGTCGCCCGGGGCACTCGCACAACGTTGACGTGAGCGGTTGGCCAAGTATTTGCGTTGAGAAGTAGAAGACAATCCCCTGAGTAGGGGATTCTTGAAAAGCCCCGTCTTCTGCTTAGAGCCCACCCTTTGAAATCCAAATTCGTTTGTAAAGTTTACAATCACTTTGACGATTTGACCGATCGACGAGTCCTGCGTCGAACGAACTACGAACTGATCGAAATGATCTTCGTTGCGCTTTGCGCCGCTATCTGCGACGCCAATTCCTGGGCGAATGTCAAGCGATTCGGAAAGGCCAAGCTCACGTGGCTCAGACGGTACATTACGCTTGCCAACGGCATCCCGTCTCACGATAATTTCGGACGAGTCTTCGCCCGATTAGATTCGACTGAGTTCTACAACTGCTTGCAAGGCTGGGCTTCTGAATTGGCCGGTTGCTTGCGAGGCGAATCGGGTTTAGGCAATAACGGCGTCGTTGTTGACAGCACAATTAGCCTGAACATGCCCTTGATGAACTTTGTGCGCTCAGCTCCGCAGTATCCTTTAAAGTACGACCTCGAGCAGGTCACGTTGCACGAAATTGCCGACGTGCTAGCGGCTGGCGGCGGGGGCTCATAGGAATGTTTGTCCGCGACAACACGAATGATGGGCTATGCAGGGAATCCCGGGGCACACATCGGTGGAGATCGCGCCACAACTAAAACTTTCAAAATTAGTCGCACTCTCATCTTGTTCTCATAATTCATCAGTATATTCCGACTGTTCCCGAGCGTCGCACAGTCACTATTCGTCGAGCGACACCGGATCTGTCAATGAATCACGCGTGCTTGAGGCAAGGAGAATTGCAATGATCAGAAGAATAGCGATTTTGTTAACCATTCTTTTGTTGTGTAAGACGAGCTTCGCCGGTAAACCGCAAAAGTGGGACGAACTACCGAAGGCCGTTCAAGAGACTGTCGTCGCCAACGGTGGAAAGTCTGGAATGACTGTCGATTTAGAACCAAAAATGATCGACGGAAAAAAGGTCTATGAAGCGGAACTCAAAGATAAAGATGGAAGAATCATCGACCTTGTGATCACGGAAGATGGCAAGCTTGCCGAAGTCAAGACCGATGGCAATGCGGATGCAGAACGCGAGGCTCGAGGGGCTGCCGTCTTGAAAGGCGTTAAGTTCAGCAATCCTCGTAACATCACGAATCCATATCTCCCTCTATCTAGTACAAAGCTTGACGTTCTCGAAGGGATGGAAGACGGAGAAAAATTTCGTGTTGAACGAACCGCAAAGCCTGATATGAAAAAGTCTTTTAAGATCGGCGATCAAATGGTCGAGACGCTCGTCTTCGAAGACCGAGCGTATGAAAATGGCAAGCTTATTGAAGTCGCACTCGACTACTTCGCTCAAGACGACAATGGTACCGTTTTCTACTTGGGTGAAGACGTCGATGACTACGAGAATGGGAAAATCGTTGGGCACGATGGAAGCTGGCTTTACGGCAAAGACACTCCGGCTCCGGGGGTGATTATGGGCTCAAAACCAACAATTGGCCAAAAGTGGCGAACTGAAGATGTGTCGGACGAAATCGGTGAACAAAACGAAGTCGTGGCGATTGCTGAGACAGTGAAGACACCCGCAGGAACCTACGAAAACTGCGTGAAGGTCAAAGAAGATCTCGCCGATGGGACGGTCGAATACAAATACTACGCGCCAGGCGTTGGTGTCGTGCGAGAGCAGCCCCATGACGGTGATGTTTTTCTGATATCGCACAACGCCGATCCCGCCCTATCGGCGGCCAAGCCAGCCATTCAATTCAAGGAAGCTAAGCTGATTATCGAGCACAATGCGACCGATCATGATACGGGTATTCAGTGTTCTCTAGATAGCGAAGGCTGGGATCATCTCGAGTTAATCGGTCCGGACGGAGTGCAGCTTGAATTCAAGGGCCTGGGACTCATGGGCGAGCTGGGACTCACGGAACTTTTCTTCGAATCAGTCGAACCGGCCAACTCGGACAAACGGATCGACGAATTGTTTGAGGACATTCCGGCTGGCACGTATACCTTCAAAGGCCGTGAGATGATCGATGGCGAAAAGGGGGGAGAAATCATGGCAACCGTCGAATTTTCCCATGTCATACCCGAAGGCCCCGAGCTGAAATACCCGACCGAAAATGCGATCGTTTCGGCTGATGGATTTGTGGCTAGCTGGGGCAAAGTCACCAAGTCGATTTCGGGCGATCCGGTCGAGATCATTGGCTATCAATTGATTATCGAACGCGATGTCGCGCCCAATCCGCGAATGATCGGGAAGTGGGGCCTGAGTATGTATTTGCCGGCTTCGACGACTTCGATGTCGATACCGCGTGAATTCCTTCAGGCGGCAACGAAGTACAATTGGGAAGTTCTGGCGATCGACAAGAGCGGCAACCAAACACTGTCGTCGGGTGCCTTTCGAACGAAGTGACGATCACGTTTACGCTGACGTGCGAGACCCCAGCGGCCTTGG
>JANOAI010000372.1:0-12001 GCA_031411055.1 Pirellulaceae bacterium | reverse complement strand
ACGACGACGAGGGGAGGGAATATGGTCACGAAACATTCGAAATCTCACCCTCCCCGCTGGCTCGTACCTCGCCATCGACCCTCCCGCTCTTCGCGGGAGGGTGTAAGTAGATGGCATTGGGCATTAGCCGCGGTTCTTGAGCCGCGGTTCTTGTACTGAGAACCGTGGCTAGAGCATTTTCATGAACGGCTTGGAAAACGGGGTCAGGTACCAAAAGCCGGAACGGCCCTTCGGGTGCTTTGCACTTTTGGTACCTGCCCCCGTTTTCCGAATGGCTATATGAAAAATGAAAATGCTCTAGAGCAGTTCTCACGTGGGTGTAGCGTTTTTTCAACGCGATTGTAACCGAGCTGCGCAAGCAGCCGGGTGTATTGCCGCTTGCCGCAGGCTCGTCCGGCCTGGCAAATCCGACCTTCGAATGCGCCGGGCTGCTCGCGCGGCACCGCAACCATTTGGAATTTACTCGCTACACCTATTCAAGAATTGCTCTCACGCCAAAACGGCTAATAGTTTCGCAAACCTCACAAATCATCGGAATTTAATTTAAAGTAGCGCTTTCCAGCTAGCTTTTATCGTACGCCGGTAATGCGCCATCGATCACGAAAGAGCAAGATTACCGAGCCGCTTAGCAAGACCATCAGCATGGCCGTAGTCGCAAAATAACTAGCGACTAAAACCCACGACCCGTTATTGGCTTCGGACATATTTGAGCCGCTTAAGACTTCCGTCATCGGAATGCTCGCTAGCGTAAGGAAAGGACTGGTCACGCCAAGCCAGCGCCAAGATTCCGCCAACTCTGGAGTATCCGAAAAGGTGATACTCGTCAAAAGAAAAAAAACCGCAACCGGAACCAGATAGAGCGAGATCAATCCGACATAGCTCATCATCATCGAAACGCTCGTTTTAGTAAACAAGGTGGAGCAAAACAAAGCAACCACCGAGTTTAAGCCTGAACAGATAACGACGATCGCAAAGAAGGTTAACATGGCTGGCCAATTTCGGAACAATTCTGGATTCAGTACGAACGACAGAACAACCGGCCACATCAAAAACATTGTCAGCACAAACGAAACTCGAAATCCGGCTGCAAGTTTCCCAGACAAAATTTGCCAAGGGGTAATCGTCGTCGTTAGCAATAGATCTAACGTTTGACGTTCTCGCTCGCTGCAAATCGCTCCGCCAGAAAAAACAGGGGCCACCAGCATATTGAAGATAATGACATAACCGATATACCAGCTTGCGTAGTCCGGTTTGAAAAAGAGAAAAAACGCCATTAAAGGAAACGCCAGCAGCATGCTCATGAGAATCACGGTTCTCAACATGAGCGTCCCTTGGCTAAAGAGTTCAGCGTGGATTTCTTTGTCGTATACCGGATTGGCATTATTAGTCAACAATGTTTTCCTTCGAGGTGGAGCGAAAAGCTTGTCGGGAAATTGATCTCGCTGGATGATCAACCCGACGGCATTGTTCTGTTCATTTTCGATGTCCGTCACTTCATTACCACCACTGCCGACGTCGGGCGGGTAAAGAAGTCGTCGGGCGGTTTGAAAAAGCAAAAAAGATCCAATTACAGCCGCAGCTACCGGCAAAACTGTCGCCGTCACAATGATTCGCTGGACGCTATAGTTGGAAAAAGCTCGCCAAAAAACACACGCGACAACGACAACAGGGAGAATCAACGCAAAAGATACAACCAATGAGCTGCTGGTCCGCTTAAAGAAGCTTGAGCAAGCAATTGAAATACATCCAAATAGAAAAATCGCTGACAACAATCCAAGATACGCGGCCAACAATTCGTAAATTGCGAAACCGCCCAATGGCAAACAGAGCATGACGATCGGGAGTGAGCCAATCATCAGAACAACGAGATGCGTGAGGGCGGCAACAAGCTTGCCAATGACGATCGCCCCTGGGCGAATCGGACTGGCCAGCAACATCTCGTACGTCTTTCTTTCTTTTTCGCCTGATATGGCTCCAGCCGCAAAACTGGGCGCCATCAATGACGCAAGGACGAATTGGCCGAGGAAAAAGAAATCGACGAGCGTTTGAGCCTTCGATGAATCCGCAGTCAAATCAATGCGGTCGGTACGCGGGTATGCCAAAAGAACGACCGCTGCAAGAACCAACTGATAGACCAGAAGCAACACGAAAGCCCGAGGGGCTCGCAAATTCGAGATCAGCTCACGCTGCAAAACCGGGTTATTAACTAAATACATGAATCGACCAGTTGATGGAAATCATTTCGCCATGCGCCGATGAGTTTTCAAACATAATTTCCCCAAAATGGCACAAGTCTCAGTGTACATCATTTGCCTCGTTTGGTGGTTTCCAAGGTTGAAGCTCGTTTTTGACTCGCGACTTGTTCTATCTTGCCCGCGACTCTGCGGCGGCCGCGTTCACGCTCGGCAAGGTGATGGATCCAGGCTTCTCTTGCGTGTGTCGATCTCCCGATTGAGCATGAGTCGCTAGCCGATCCCTTCGCGGAATCGGCTAGCGCCTCAGGCTCATGAAAATGCGTTTCGTCCATGTTCGGCGAGGGATTGGCCTTCGTTGTCTCACGTCCTCGGTCACCTTTTGCTACACTTGCAATTCCTATCCCATTCGAAAAGGATCCCGCCATGCCTCGCCATCCCCGACTTCGCTACGTCTTGTCCAGTCTCGTGTTCGTATGGCTGATGTCTCAAGCTCAGTCTCAAACGAATGATCCAAGTACAACGTTGCCCGGTTTGAGTTCTTCGATGCAACGTTTCATCGAGCAAAAAGAGATTGCCGGTTCTGTTACACTCGTGGCGAATCGCCAGGGGATCGTCCATCTCAGAGCGAATGGTCATTCCAATATCGAGAACCAAGTCCCGATGCGAATCGACGACATCTTTTGGATCGCATCCATGTCGAAGCCTGTGACCGGGGCAGCTGTCATGATTCTTGTCGATGAAGGAAAGTTGTCGTTGGATGACCCCATTACCAAGTATTTTCCTGAGATGGAGTCATTGCGAACGACCGATGGGAAACCGGTCGTAATCACCATCCGCCACTTGCTAACACATACCTCGGGAATGAGCGAGCTCCCTAAAGAGAGCGCCTACACTTCCAAAATACTTGCCGAAGCAACGTCTCGCTATGCAAAACTTCCGATGGCGTTCGCACCAGGCGCCAAATGGCAATACAGCCAAACCAGTATCAACACGGCAGGGAGAATCGTAGAAGTCATTTCGGGGAAGTCTTTCGATACCTTCGTTGACGAACGAATATGCAAACCTCTTTCTATGAAGGATACGACCTTCTATTTGTCCGATGAACAGCTCAAGCGACTTGCGACTTCGTATAAAAAAATCGAACCGGAATCATCGGACGATCAAAAGAGTACCGCGAACAACGGAGCAAAGCTCGAAGCAGCTCCCATTGCCCTCCTCGCCGGAAAATCGCCGACCGATCGCGAACGCATGCCAGCGGCGAATGGCGGTTTGTTTTCGACGGCCCAAGACTATTCGCGATTTGCCCGTATGCTTTTAAACGATGGCGAACTGGATGGTGTCCGCGTTCTCTCGGCTCAATCCGTGAAGACGATGAGAACGATTGCCACTGGCGATCTCCAAACGGGGTTCACGCCAGGCAATGGCTGGGGGATCGGATGTTGTGTCGTCCGAGAACCAACTGGCGTATCTGCGGCGCTCTCGCCCGGAAGTTTTGGTCACGGTGGAGCGTATGGCACCCAAGCGTGGATCGATCCGACGAAGGATCGAATCTATCTTTTGTTTATTCAACGTACCAATTTGAAGAATGCCGACGCTTCGGACGTTCGCAAAGCACTCCAAAACGAATCCAATGTTTGGTTAGCTCAAGGGTGTCTGGCGGGCGAAGCGACTTCGACCAGCGTTTTGCTTCAAACACGACTTACGGCTCGAAACGATTTAGATGAACAAGGCGACATCCCTGGCGCAGAAGGCATTGCCTGTTTTGAATGGAGCACCAGCACTGATATGAGCAACTCCAAGCGATCAGATTGGTTGAAAAGCGCTGAAGAAAGCGACTTCATCCTTCGGACAAAACTTTCCGATTTGAAACCCAATACGCGCTACTTCTATCGCGTCGTTTTTGGACGTAACAAGCCATTAGTCGAATCAGGTCCCATTTGCGAATTCAAAACGTTATCAAATCCAAGCGATGACGCGGCCGCTCGTTTCGTGATGGGGAGTTGCATGAACTACAACAAGTTTATGTTTGGGAAAGAGGGGAAAGCCAGCGGTCCGGTGACAGCGACCGAAGACGATAAAAAGCTTGGCTTTCCTTCGTTCCAAGCAATCGCAGATCTCAAGCCTGATTTCTTTATTGGAACAGGCGACATTGTTTACTATGACAATGAGCTGCATGGACCAGCACAAGAACTTCCTGAGCTTCGAAAATGTTGGCATGAACAGTTCCGTTTTCCTCGGATGGTCCGTTTGTTCAACCAAACGGCTAGTTATTGGTCCAAAGACGATCACGATTTTCGATTCAATGATTCCGATTTGAAAGGGGAAAAACTTCCGTTACCTCAAACCGGCATTGAACTTTTTCGTGAGCAGATGCCTATCCACACCTTTGCAGATCGAAATTCGCCAACCTATCGGACTCATCGATTAAATAAGCATGTTCAGCTCTGGTTTTCCGAGGGACGGGATTTCCGGTCCCCGAACAAGATGCCAGATGGACCCGACAAAAGCCTTTGGGGGACAACCCAACGCGAATGGCTAAAACAATCCATAAAAGCGAGCGATGCTACATGGAAAATTCTGATCACGCCGACCCCGATGGTGGGCCCCGATGATGCCAAAAAAACGGATAACCACACAAACCTTGGCGGTTTTAGAAGCGAAGCAGATTCCTTCTTCGAGTGGTTGAATCAAAATGGCATTCGCAATTTTGTCACTTTCTGTGGGGACCGACATTGGCAGTATCACAGCGTGCATCCGTCGGGCGTGGAAGAGTTTGCTTGCGGAGCGCTCAACGACGAGAACTCGCGTATGGGGGTTCCACCCGGCTCAAACAAAGGAACGGACCCTGAGAAGAAAATCGTCCAGCACTACACCTACACTGAACCAACAGGCGGCTTTCTGCATGTTACGGCTGGCAAACAACTGCACGTCGAGTTCCGAGATGACGGCGGTAAGATCATGTACCAAGTCGAAAAATCCGCCAAGGATTGAGTACGATTTGTGAGCTATCGGACGTCGATAGTGTTGAGCCAGCTATCAATTTCTTGAAGTGCTTCATCGCATTTTTTGATTACGTCAGGATAGAGCTTGATAGCGATGTCGAGATGACCATCGCGTGCAGCTTGTTCAAAGTCGGCAGCAAGAGCCGTAAGCTCTTTCGCTTCAAAGAGTCCAACAGCACTCTTCAATGAATGGGATGCGCGAATAACCGTGGGCAAATCATTGCTTGCCCTACCTCGAGTTAACTCGTCCATCCGCTGACGAATTTCACGCTGTAAGGTTTCGATCAGTGTTTTCTGCTGCTGATGATTGCATTTGAGTCGGGCGAACGGGGCGTCAAAGTTAAGCATCCCTCGTGGAGCCGAGGGCTGTACCCTACGGGAAGCCGTCGCGGACGGACCCCCCTTTTTCGGTTTATCGGCTTCGCGATCCGATGGTTGAAAGCCAACTTCGACTTCTGACGGTTGGACACCGATTTGTGTGTCGGATTCAAAGGTAGGGGAATTTGTTGACGCTGCTTGGGCGAGTCGATCTAGAATTCGTTCGAACTCATCAAAGTCGATAGGTTTGCTGAGATAGTCGTCCATATCGGCGGCTAAAAATCGCTCCCGATCCCCTTTCATGGCTGCGGCGGTCATCGCAATGATGGGAACGCGATGGTTCGGAAGCTTTTGCTTCTCTTCCTGGCGGATGATGCGTGTCGCTTCGAGACCATCCATGACAGGCATTTGAACGTCCATGAAGATGGCATCGAAGGATTTCGTTCGCCAGGCCTCGATAGCTTGTTTGCCATCCTCGGCGATCACCAGTCCATGTCCCGATCGTTCGAAAAGCCCACGAGCGACGACTTGGTTGACAGCCCCATCTTCGGCGACTAGAACGTTCAATCTTCGAACGGGCGAAGTGCTTTTCTCTATATATGTTGTTAAAGCATTGCCACCCTCGGCGTGTTTGGGAGTCGGTGCGATGGCGAATTTAGCGTTGAAAAGAAAATCGCTGCCCGGGCAAACATCCGGTTGACTTTCAACCCACAGTCGACCGCCCATCATTTTCACCAGTTCAGCGACAATCGATAGTCCAAGACCGGTTCCACCATATCGACGAGTGGTTGTCGAATCGGCTTGAGTAAACGCTTCGAAGATCCGTTGTTGCTGCGCGGGAGTGACGCCGATCCCGGTATCTTTGACGGAGAAAAGAAGAGTCACTAACGATTCGGCGGGAGGACCGCACGCGTACTTTACATTGATGACGATCTCGCCTGCGTCGGTGAATTTAATGGCATTGCCAATTAAATTTACAATAATCTGACGCAAACGCGTTGGATCACCATAAACGTAGTTCGGGACTTGGCTTTCGATGTGAAAGGCGAGAGTCAGATTCTTTTCATCGGCCCGATATTGCAAACTTCGTACAGCGGATTCAACACAGTCGCGAAAATGAATGGGGATGGTTTCCAATTCGAATTTCCCGGATTCGATTTTCGAAAAATCGAGGATGTCGTTAATGATGCCCATCAGCGAACGAGCAGATTCTTGAATCATCTCGACAAAAGAATGTTGTTGGCCATCCAGTCGAGTATCGGCGAGGAGTTGACTCAATCCAAGAATGCCGTTCATCGGCGTTCGGATTTCGTGGCTCATCTTTGCGAGGAACTCGCTTTTGGCTTGATTCGCTTGTTCCGCTGAAAGCTGCGCGTGACGCAATGCTTCTTCGACGCGTTTGAGTTCCGTCACATCACGCGAAATCCCAAAGGTTCCAACGATATGCCCGGTTTCGTCGAAGAGTGGCATCTTGGTTGTGGAGCAAAAACTATCCGCCCGATCCGGCCATGTTTCGCGTTCGATCTGAGCTACGATGGGTTGCCCAGTGAGCATGATCTGTCGCTCGTCTTCCAAGGCATTTTCGGCGTGTTCGCTAGTGAAGATATCGGCGTCGGTTTTTCCGAGGACATAATTCGCTTCGGAGAAACTGAATTTTTCTGCCATCCCTTGGCTGATTCGAATGAAGCGGCTTTGCCGGTCTTTGAAGTAGATCGAATCGGGGATGTTATCCAGCAGCGTTTGCAGCAAGAAGCTATCATCTTGCAAACGCCGTTGTGCCGCTTCGTCCATGTTGCCTCTCCCAAAGGTCCGCCGAGCCAATTGATAGAATCATCCTATCGTGACAGCGATCGAAACGGGAGAGCCAGCCGGGCTCTCTTGGGAAAAACAAGGAGTCCTCAACCGATGGATTCTTAAATCAATTTGCTAAGACTTCGTGGGACGATATTTGATCATGGTAATTTCGTTGCCTTGATCGTTGAAGGAAACCTTGTCCATAAACGACTGAATGAGCGTTAGCCCGCGGCCCCCTTTTTCGCCGAGGGGAGAATTTTCATCAGGCTTGGTCAGGTTTTTTGTGTCGAAACCGTGCCCCTGATCGCGCACGACGACTCGAAGCATGTCCCGCATGATTCGGGCATCGAAGTGAATGCGTCGTGCGTTATACGGAGCCGAATTTTTGCGATGAGCGATCATCACGGGTGAAGTCGTGTTGGCTTCGGGAATCTCGCTGGAAATGCTTTTCCATTGTTGAAGTGTTAACTCAAGGTTTCCTCGATACATGGCGTTTTCAAGGGCGTGCTTCAAGGCCGTCGCCACGCGGGTATGGTCCTGCTCCGTGACGAGATCGATGCCACGAGCGACTTGCAATATCAAATCGATGGCCGGCATAAAAAGCTTGTCGTCGTTGGGCAGTTCGAAAACAAAGCGATTCTCGGTCATGTGGCTAATGAGCCGAGCATAACTCAGGTCGGTGCGAAGCAATCGAAGGACATCATCGACAGTCGGAAGAAGAAGCTCTTCCACCATGGATTTGGGGACATAACCGGCCGCGCCGGTACGCAGCGCTTCGGCGGCTAATCGCTCTGACCCACGCCCGGTAACCAGAACAGCCGGGATGTGAGGGTAATCAACAAGCATTTGTGTTACCAACTCGAGGCCATTCATCATGGGCATTTCGAGGTCGGTTACGACAATATCGCAAAACCCTAGGGCAAGCTGTGCCAAGGCCTCGTTTCCGTCTCCGGCACAGCGAACGACATGCGCCCCCGATTCCAGCAACATTCGCATTTGCAGCGATTGGGTGGGACTATCTTCGACCAAAAGGACATTAGACATGCTGTAGCTCCAAAATTACCCCGAGAAGGCATGGTGAGTTAGCCGACCCATGGCTGGATCGGTTCTGACAGGCGAAGAGCGCGGCATGGTGGGTCCGACGCTCACTGTTTTAAGGCGCATTGGGTAAACCGAAATCTCCTTCAAATAGACCGATGTTTCTCGGAATTTCCGTAAAATTTGCTGGCTTTCACGGTTTGCTGGCTTTCAAGACAGGCGTTTTTGTTGAAATGATCGGAAAAATCCGCAAGTTCTACCCACCTTATCATCGATACAAGGGAAAGGTTCTCAAGATGGATTGCTTGAGGCTTGAGTTTTCTGGTTGCGAAGGAACGCACGGCGATGAACCACTTCCTAAAATCTTCTCTGCTCGGCGGATTGATTCTCGGTAGCTGTCTGCTTCAGACCGGCTGCATTGGAATTTCCAGCGGGATCAACATGGGGCCTTTTGGCATTCCCATTCCGGTAAGCCCCTATTTTCAGGATCAAGAAGAGCTCGAATTTCACATTCATGAGCGATATGCTCGCGTTCCGATCATGGGCCCTCTAACGGCAGGCGGCCCGGTTGTCGCGTTGGATCCACCCAGCGACGATGAAGTTATGCAAGCGATGGAAAAAGCTCGTCCGGTACGTGGTGGAATTCCACTTTTGAGCGAGAAACAACGCAATCGTGTTCGGATTGTGAAGGAAAAGATCGCCGATTACATCGATCCTCCTCGATTTGTTCCGCTCATTGGTTTTGCCCAACTACACCACGCTCACTATAAGTGCACCGTCTATTTTGAAGAGCGGTACATCAACGGCTGGCCGGTTCCATACACCTTGGAAGATAAGGAAGCCGTTGAGGTTCTGTACATCGACCATAACCACTTCCACATGTGTGGTGATCCCGACACTGGTGCATCGAGCCCTTACTAGGCTTGGTTTCTTAATGAGCTTTCACGTAGCTGCGTCTCTCCGAGACGCAGATGATTCGCGTCTCGGAGAGACGCGACTACGTGTTTAGAAATAAAGCCTAAGCTGAACTCTTCCGGCTTGTGATTTAGAGGCAAAAGCAGTTTTGTTTCGACAACGGTCAACCGCCCGATGGGTTCCTTCGGACCATTTCGTGCAGGCCGCTTTCTGACGACAGGCCGGTCCCGTTTTTAGCTGCACGAGATGCTCTCGCCCAATGCCATCTACTTTCCTGACCTCACCCTCCCTTTTGGGAGGGTCGAGGAGGAGGAACGACGACGAGGGGAGGGAATATGGTCACGAAACGTTCGAAATCTCACCCTCCCCGCTGGCTCGTACCTCGCTATCGACCCTCCCGCTCTTCGCGGGTGGGTGAAAGTAGATGGCATTGTGCTCTCGCTACCAGGCTTTCTTTTGTTTCTAAACGCACAGAATGCGATTCTCAACGCATTCCTTAAGTTGCGGCGAACCATCATGTCTAGTGGCCGCCGAAAAGTTGGGTAAGATCGTTCGTTTACAAAAACGGTCGCCGAACGCCAAACGGCGTCAAACGACGCGATGCAACTCTTTATATACGGCGACCCATGGCTACCGATTTACAAGCGACACCGTTGACCTCTTGGCATCGCGCTCATGGAGCGCGTATGGCTGAGTTCGCAGGCTTCGAAATGCCGATTCAATATTCCGGAATCGTCGCGGAACACAACGCCACTCGTAATTCTGTCGGGTTATTCGACATTTCCCACATGGGGCGATTGCGATTCGAAGGTCCTCGGGCCGATCAATTACTCGACCATCTTTTGACCCGTCGCGTGACCGATATGCAAATTGGTCAAGTTCGATATTCGCTGATGTGCAATGAAGAAGGGGGGGTTCTCGACGATGTACTAGTGTCGTGCTTGGAAAGCCCAAGCAGCCGTCAGTACTTCTTATTAGTCGTCAACGCGTCGAATCGGATGAAAATTCTCCATTGGCTCCAGCCGCACTTGGCTGACTTTCCTGATGTGACGCTGAGCGATGTGACAGAGCAAACAGCCATGATCGCTGTTCAGGGACCACAGGCGGTTGATCTGTGTCAGCGACTATTCTCGATACCACTTGATTCGATGGGGTATTATCGAGCCAAAGTGACACAGCAGATGGGTAAGCCCACGATTATCTCAAGAACGGGCTATACCGGCGAAGATGGCTTCGAATTGATTGTGCGCGCCGATGATGCCCAACGGGTTTGGGAGAATCTGATGTTAGCGGGCCGCGAACAAGGGATTATGGCTATCGGCTTGGGGGCCCGCGATACGCTCCGTTTGGAAGCAGGAATGCCGCTGTACGGACACGAACTGGACGAAACGATCGACCCAATCCGAGCCGGACTTGGTTTTGCTGTGAATCTGAAAGAGCGAACCTTTATTGGAAGCGAAAGCTTGGCAAAGATTCAATCACAAAGTCTTTCGACGACAAGGGTCGGGTTAAAATTAGAGGGGATGCGAGCCGCCCGTCAGGGTGCAACCATCCTCGATTCCGATTTTCGGACGATTGGCTTGGTAACCAGCGGCTCCTTTTCGCCTACCTTCAATCAGCCGATTGCCATGGGCTTTGTCGATGCGGCGGTCGCCAAAGATGGCGCGAATGTTGAAGTGGATATTCGCGGTAGCCGAGTTTCGGCTAAACTATCCCCTTTACCTTTTTACCGCAGAAAGAGCTCGGCCAAATGACGATTGATCCAAAGAAACTTCGCTACGCTTCGACCCATGAATGGGTTGACATCGGCTCGGATGGCGTTGGTACGATTGGCATCTCAGCCTTTGCTGTAAAAGAGCTAACCGATCTCGTTTTTATGGCTCTGCCCAAGATCGGACAAAAGGTTTCAGCATCGCAGGAGTTCGGCGAGGTCGAATCGGTCAAAGCGGTAAGTCCTTTGTATAGTCCAGTGTCCGGCGAGGTGGTGGCGGTTCACGAAGAATTGGTCGACCAGCTTGAAACGCTAAATGAAGATCCGTACACCCAGGGCTGGATCATGAAGGTCAAGTTAAGCGATCCGAGTGAGGTCAGTAAGTTGCTCGACTTTGCCGCTTACACTGCACAGTGCGGTGAATGAAAGCTCAGCTGTGGCAAGATAAAGAGGAACGTGGTAGCTGGAACATGGCTTTGGATTGGGCCATGCTCAGGCAAGCATCTCTCGCATCGAACGTGATCTTGCGAATCTACGGTTGGTCGAAGCCAACGCTATCGCTCGGCTATTTTCAACGCTACGAAGATTTTGAAGCCGAACCACGGCTACGATCGCTCGAATGCGTCCGGCGAGTGACCGGAGGTGGGGCGATTCTCCATGATCGTGAATGGACATATTCGATCGCTGTCCCCGAATCGATACCCCATAAAGGCCATTCTGAACAGCTTTATCGTGCTGTCCATGGCGCGGTTGAAAAATGGCTTAACACGCTAGGAATTCCGGCACAAACCTGGGAGTCTACCGAAAAAACGATGGACGATAGCGAACGTGCGTTCATGTGTTTTGAGCGTCGGTCGCCGGTCGATTTGGTTGTTGGCAGCGAAAAGGTTCTCGGAAGTGCTCAGAGACGGACGGAATTCGGATTGTTGCAGCACGGTAGCTTCCTGCTCGAGCCATCCAACGACTACCCTGCCTTGACCGGGCTAGGGGAGCGTCAAGTTTTAGATTTAGGGTTGGGTTATGGGGTC
>JANOAI010000371.1:0-10758 GCA_031411055.1 Pirellulaceae bacterium | reverse complement strand
GGCGTCGGTTCTTTCCCTCCTGGTTGGTGGCGGAATCCCCAATGTCTTCCCGTATCCGGTCGGCGAGCGCGCGCAATCGTTGAGCGACTTCAGGGTGTTGGGCGATGACGTTCATCGTTTCACCAACATCGGATGCAAGATCAAAGAGCGAATCTGGAAGGAGAGTCTCCTTCGTCGGATCAGCCGTTTTCGTCCGCTTGTACGGGGTGTCATCCATGATGGACCGCGCGAACACAAGCTTCCATTGGGCACTGCGGACGCCTTCGAGCTTGTCGCGGTTGTAGTAAAAGAACGCATCGTGAGGCGTTACCGCGCCAGGCTTTGTCATCAGTGGGCCGATGTCTCTACCATCGATGATCCGGTCTGGCGGAAGTTGAGCTCCAATAATCTCAGCCACAGTGGGGAGGAGATCCATGCTCGAGGCGATCTCACTGCAAACAAGACCGGCCGGGATGTGGCTAGGCCAACGCATAACGCACGGAACACGGACGCCGCCTTCACGCGTGGTAGCCTTGGCTGCACGCAGCGGAGAGGCTTGTCCACGCTTATCGTAAGGGCCACGCGTATCTGGCCCGTTGTCCGAAGTGAAGACGACAAGCGTATTCTCAGCCAGATTCGTTTTGTCGAGTTCGCTTAATACTACACCGACGCACCAGTCGAGGTATTCAACCACGTCCCCATACAAGCCACGCGCCGATTTGCCCTTGAAGCGATCTGAAACATGAAGTGGGATGTGCGGTGCGCTATACGCAAGGTAAAGAAAGAACGGTTGGCTTTGTTTCGTTCGAATAAATTTCACTGCTTCGTCCGTAAACTGCTCGTTGATCAGATTCTGGTCGGGGTGCGGATCTACGACTGTATCGCCGCGGTGGATGACGAAGGGTTTCATATCGTTCGGGAACATCATCCCGTAAAACGTGTCATAGCCGTGTTGGAGTGGTGAAAAGGAAGGGAGATGTCCAAGATGCCATTTACCGACGCACGCAGTGGCATAGCCTTGTCCCTTCAAACCTTCGGCCAGTGTGAACTCGTTTGGGTTAAGCCCTTCCGAATTCGTTTCGCTAAGAACCACCGCTTCATTAGCACCGAAACTCGCCATGCCAATTCGAGTTGGATAACAACCAGTCATCAGCGCCGCGCGGGAAGGCGTGCACACATGCGATGGAGCATAATAGTCGGTAAAGCGGACCCCTTCGACGGCGAGTCGATCCATGTTGGGCGTCTCGATTTTTTCGAAGCCGATCCGATTGTCCGGCGTCCAGTAACAACCCATATCGTCATAGCCGAGATCATCGGCGAGAATGACGACGATGTTGGGCTTCGTTGGACTTGGCTCAGTGGCCTGTAGCGCGCCCCATGAAGTCCATAGCAAGATGGCTTGCAATGCTGACGTGAAAAAAATGTTATCGATGTTGAGTGCACGGTTCATGTCGTTGGCCATTTAAGCTTGGTAGATCAATGGCATTTGCTGCTGGTGGTGGATTTCGTTGCATACGTCCGGCGAGATTCGAAGTCCTTGAGCCAGCTTGCGTAAATAGTCAGCTTCTTCTTTCGTATCCAGTTTGATTGCCATAATGGAAATGGCATAGATTTGTGATTCTAAACCGAGTGGAATGGATCCAACAAATTCTTGCAAGTCGATTGGTCTTGCAAACTCAGTTCGTAGGAACTGAATGGTTTCTGCCGACGTATCGCCGACTTGGCTTAAGATGTTTTGTTGTTCTTCTTCGTTGATTTCGCCATCGATTTTCGCTGAATTGATCATCGCTCGAATAAACAAAACGGCTTGATCATGTTTCGAAAGCGGGGCAGGCTTGGGTACGCTCAAATTGATGCTTGGTGCTTTGCGTCGCTGTCCAAAGATATCAGTCGGCAACGTTGCGGGTGGCGCCGACTGTGGAGCTCGCTGTGGTTCGCGTTGAGGTGTTGGCGCCTGTGTTGGATTGGTTCGCGGGGCAGGTTTCCCTATCCCAAGCATGTCTTCGAGGTCGCTGACGCTGGACGGTTCGTTGGAAGCTTGAGTTCTCGATCCGCCTTGTTTTGGCTGAGGCGATCCCTTCCCACCCAGGATTTCAGATAGGATATCGGCACCGTTTCCGCTGCCGCCAGACCCACCGAGTAGGCTTCCAAGTATTTCGATTGCATTCATCATTTACCTCGCTAAAAACAATTTTGGAAAAGGATAGATCTTAAGCATACACATTTCTCTCGGAAGAGAGTTTTGCCAACCGAATTCTCCAATCCGTTTTGTATAGAATTTATCGAGATTCCCATCGACAAATTTCTCCCAATCCCCAACCACAATGGGGGATTGGAAAATCTTATTTTGTTACTTGTCATGAAGACAACGTGTTGGTACTGAATCCAAAGTTTAGAATCTTCCGGGATCGAACACCGTGTCAAGCAAAAGCCATTTTATGAAGTCACTCATTGCGATGTTCGCTCTCGTGAGTTTTGGTACGCTTCCGGTTTCGGGGAGCGACTTCGACTACTATTTGAACGGGAATGCCGCCGACGCAAAACCTGCAAAAACGGAAGCAGCCCTGTTACTAATGGGCGGCGGTGGGCTCATCGATGAGGCTTATCGGTGGTTTATTGAAAAGGCAGGTGGAGGAGATATTGTTGTTCTCACCGCTAGTGCTGGAGACAAGTACGGAGACTATTTGCGAAACACGGTCGGTGGCTGTGACTCGGTAGAAACGATCGCGTTTTTGAATCGCGATGCCGCCAGCAACCCGAAAGTTTTGGAAGCAATTCGCAACGCCGACGGGATTTTTATCGGCGGTGGGGCTCAATGGCGATACACAGACTACTGGAAGGGAACGCCCGTCGGCCAGGCGCTTGATCAACATGTACGCGAGGGACGCCCGCTGGGGGGTAGCAGCGCTGGACTAGCCGTTCTTGGAGAAGTTTGTTACACCGCGCATGTATCAGCTCGACTCAATAGCGAGATGTCGATGAAGGATCCATTCGATCCAAGATTGACTTTCGAAGATAACTTTTTGCATCTTGAGCTGATGCGTGGCGTAATCACCGATACGCATTTTTCTCCTAGAAATCGACTAGGACGATTGATCACGTTTCTAGGACGGGTTGGTTTGACTAAGGATAAGGAGCAACGCGTAGGTCTTGGTGTCGATGAGAAGACGGCATTGTGTGTCGAAGCAGATGGCTCCGGGCGCGTCGTTACCACAGCGCCTGAAGGAAGAGTGTGGCTCGTCAGGCCAACGAAAAAACCTGAGTTGCTTGCTTCGGGAAAACCACTTACTTTTCGCAATGTTCAGGTCGTCGGCATTGGGCCGGAAAGCAAATTCCACTTACTTCAACGATTGGTTGAAAAACCCGCATTGGTCCAGACCGCTTCGGTCGTCGAAGGAGTACTGACAGTAGTTGAAGAGAATGAGTAGACCATTGCAACGAATTCATCGACGGTACGTTGCCAGGTCGCCTGGTTCGTTTGAAGAATTTCAGGAGGGATTCGCTTCACGTCCTTTTTCGAATTAGAATAGAAAGACGAGTTGCGTTGACAGTTGAGTCGGCTTTGATGGTCACGTTTTGAGGGAACCTAGCTCGGAAATGCTCAAACTTCGATTCCACTTACGCATCGACGTCGTTTCAACGATAGCATCAAGTATCGTATTCGCATTGTGTATCAGCACCTTTCCGAATGCGATCGTCGCGCAAGAACGGTTTGCGATTATCGGAGACTTTGGGGATACGACTGCCGCAACGAATGTTGCTGCGCGTCTGAAATCGATGGCCCCGACTTGGGCAGCGACCGTAGGCGATAATATTTACACGACTGGCGGAACAACCGCCGAATTCGATGCCGCGATCGGTATTAAGTACGGTTCGTTCATCAAAGGATCGGCTAGTCCGACGGGCATCGCATCGACGAATAATTACTATCCAGCCCTTGGGAATCATGATATCGATGCGGGGGGGGCAACGTTCGCTCAAAACTATACCGACTATTTTGATTTGACGTCTAGCAATGATCTGGCGATTTCGCCGAGCTCTGGCAACGAACGATATTTTGATGTCGTGCGGGGAGATGTGCATTTATTTGTCCTTAGCTCGGATACCCGCGACACGGCTGCTCTCGGTGGTGGCCAAGCGATCGGTTCTCCACAGCGAACATGGTTCGACAACGCTTTAGCCGCGTCGACTAGTACCTGGAACGTCGTTGCTTTTCATCACCCTGCTTATTCCACCGCCGCGACGAGCGGAAATCAGGGGAGCAATGCCTACCTCCAATGGGGATTTTCGTCAGGCGGGAAAACCGCGAACGTGATTTACAATGGGCATTCGCACGACTATGAGCGTGCATTAGAAGTTGCAACCGGTCAGCATTATGTCGTTGAAGGGAGCGGCGGGCAAGCAATTGGCGGATTTGGAGCTCCTCCACTGACAGGAGCCGTCGAGACACAATTTCGCGACACATCCTCATCAACCGGTCGATCGCAAAATGGCTTCACCATCGTCGATGCGAGCTCGACGCATTTTACGCACAAGCACTTTCAACAAAATGGCGATTTGCTCGATAAGTTTACTTTGGTTTCGAGTGGGCACGTTTTGAAAAGTACCTCGTTCAGCAACGGCAATCCTTCGGGTTACGTTGGGGCACAGGATACGCAATTAAGCCGAAGCACGCCTGACACAAGCTACGCGAACGCTGCAACGATCACCGTGGATGCTGCCGACGGCGCAGGACAGCCATCGCAGACGCTTCTCCGCTTTAATAATTTGTTTGGCAACGGGACTGGGCAAGTTCCTTTCAATTCAGAAATCGCGTTGGCAACACTTAACATCGAAGTTACCAATGCCGGTTCCGGGCTCGTCGCTCTACGAATGCTACAAGATTGGCAAGAATCCTCTACTTGGAACTCGTTAGTGGATGGCGTCTCCGCGAACGGGATCGAAGCTGCACTCGCAACGAATTTCGATGTAACGGTTGGAACCCCAGATGCAAACGAAGCAGCCTCTACCAATGTCGGCCTTGGAACGTTTTCGCTTGATGTAACAAAAACTGTACAGGCATGGTCCAATGGAAGTACCAACAACGGTTGGTTGCTAAACTACTTAGATGGTGGAACGAACGGAATTGGCTTTCGCTCGAGCGATGATTCCACGGCCTCGCTCCGTCCGCGACTCAACATTGACTTCGTATCGTCGGTACCCGAGCCGTCCAGTGTCGTGATGGTACTGATGGCGATGTCGTTTGTGAGTTCGTTCCGATTGCGTCCAGATCGCAAGGAATCAGAAGCTGATCTAAAAACGTAGCCAGCACGCCTTGAGGCTATGGTTTTTCAATGTCGCCAGTTGCTCCTCGTCGGTGGCGCACATCGAGAAGTGTCCTAAAAAGCGAACCTATTTGGCCTGCGCTAATTTGAATCAGCCGAACGGCATTAGCTCAATGCCATCTACTTTTGTAGCGGAACAGCGCAAGCTGTCCGGTGTATTTAGTATTTTGCTAAATTATGCGGCCAATCAAGAAACGGGCGGCTCGCGCCGCACCGCTAAAGTAGATGGGATTGGGCGATAGCCGCGGTTCGTGCACTGAAAACCGTGGCTAACGCCAAAGCGGCTAATGGTTGCGAAGACGTCACGAATCATGGAGAATTTGATTCAAAGTCCGCTGTCCAGCGAGAAAGATTTGCAACGATCGCATTTTTCTCGGATGAACATCTCGCCAAACGATGCTTCAATATCGAGTTGCGTGTATCTTAGTGCTTTCTAAACTCGCGAAACCGTGATCGGCTTTCATGCCTTTCGGCCCTGATTATCTTCCGAGAGAATACGATGACTTTAAACCGTCTGCTTTGGTCCAATTATCAATCCATTTTTTCGTGCTGCAGCGTCCTTTCATTGATGGCATTCAACGCGCAGCACGTTGCCAGTCAAACGAAGTCAACCCGATTGCCGAATATTGTCATTCTTTATGCTGATGATATGGGATACGGAGATCTTGGGGTCCAGAACGCGCAGTCCAAGATTCCGACCGTCAATCTTGATCGTCTCGCGATGGAAGGGACAAGATTCACCGACGCGCATAGTTCGTCTGGAGTGTGTACGCCGAGTCGCTATGCATTGCTTGAAGGTCGTTATCACTGGCGCAAATTTCACGGTATCGTCAACAGCTTTGACCAACCAGTGCTCGATGATGAGAAGACAACACTGCCCGAATTGTTGAAATCAAAAGGGTACAAGACAGGGTGTATCGGAAAATGGCATTTGGGTTGGGACTGGAATGCAATCAAGAAACCGACCGCGGCCGTCGTCGAACGTAAAACGAAGGGCAAAGCGAAAGGGAAGACCAACGGCACATCCGAAGATTTCTCGCCGGACGCGTTTGACTGGAGCAAATCGATTCCGGGCGGCCCGCTGTCACATGGATTCGATTACTATTTTGGCGATGACGTCCCAAACTTCCCCCCCTACGCTTGGTTCGAAAACGATCGCGTAGTCACCGAACCGACAGTTTTGCTAAGCACACCCCGAGCTACTGCGGAAGGGAGCTGGGAGACTCGGCCCGGACCCATGGTCAAAGATTGGGACTTTTGGGCCGTCATGCCGACGCTTACCAAGAAGGCTGTTGAGTGGGTCCATCATCAAAAGGCTGATGAGCCATTCTTCCTTTATTTCCCGTTTACATCACCTCACGCTCCAATTATCCCCACGCAGGAATTTGTTGGTAAATCGAAAGCTGGCGGCTTTGGAGACTTTGTGGCACAAACGGATGATACTGTTGGTCAGGTTCTCAAAGCTCTCAAAGACAAGGGCTTCGCGGACAATACGCTTGTCATCTTCAGCGCCGACAATGGACCGGAACATTACGCATACGATCGCGTAAAAAAATTTGAGCATAGGAGTATGGGACCGTTACGTGGCCTCAAGCGAGATATTTGGGAAGGTGGTCATCGAGTTCCCTTCTTAGTTCGATGGCCGGGCGTTGTTCCTGCGGGCAAGGTAAGCAACGAACTCATCAGCCAGATCGATATTTTTGCTACGATTGCCGGAATTGTCGGAGCCGAGATCCCCAGTGGTTCAGCCGACGACAGTTACAATCAGCTGGGTTTGCTCAAGGGTGAAGCCGCGAGCGCTCGCAACACCTTGGTGCACAACACGAACGCCAACGGTTACGCTTTGCGCCGTGGCGATTGGGTGCTCATTGCTGCGAAGACGGGTGCCGTTTCAAAAGTTCCAGAATGGTTTGAGCAAGCCAATGGTTATCAAGCTCATCAGCTAGCAGGCGAACTGTACAACCTTCGAGATGACTTATCGCAGAAGAAAAACCTCTACGCTGAAAATGCAGACAAGGTAAATGAATTGATGCAAGTGCTCGAACAAGTTCGAGCGAAAGGGCAGGTTCGGTAACGCAGAAACAGAAATGGGATTTTCTTGGTCGAGTTCAAAGGTCCCATGCGTAAAGCGATATTGAGATTTCTCGCTGCTCGTACGCGAATTTTGGAAAACAATATTTTCTCTCCCGGACCTGAGAGCCCGACCACTCCCACGAAGACGTGGGCGAGGTAACGCGTAAGCTGGACGGTCACTTAAGACGGTACTCGAAAGAGGTTACCTGCGATTCCCACTCCATAATGGCGTTTTCCAACTGGGAACCTGTTGTCAACGAAGACGGTATGATACAGACTCCTATGGAATCACCTTTTTCAGGATCTGTTGCTATGAAATTTCTTTGCACCTTCCCTCTCTTGCTTGGTTTTCTGACGACTCCTACTTTGGCGAGTCAACCTAACGTTGTCTTCATTTTGGCCGACGACTTCGGCTATGAATGTGTTACGGCCAATGGTGGCCAGTCGTACCAAACACCCAATCTTGACCGCTTAGCCGCATCAGGGGTGCGATTTGAGCATTGCCATGTCCAACCCTTGTGCACGCCGACACGGGTCCAATTGATGACGGGCATTTACAATGTCCGAAATTATCTCAACTTTGGTACCCTGATGCGATCGGAGACAACGTTCGCGCATTTGGTCAAGAAAGCGGGATATTCGACAGGTATTTGCGGTAAATGGCAGCTTGGACGAGAATTCGATGCTCCCAAGCATTTTGGTTTCGACGAATCGTATCTTTGGCAACACACGCGCCGTCCACCACGCTATGCGAACCCCGGACTCGAACTCAACGGCGTCGAAATCGATATTCCTAAAGGGTCTTATGGGCCAACTTTAGTCAACAACTTCGCGATTGATTTCGTGACGCGTCACAAAAATAAGCCATTCTTTCTCTACTACCCGATGATGCTGACTCACGATCCTTTCCAGCCAACTCCGGACAGTCCGAATTGGGATCCAAATCTGGAAGGAGAAAAATTAATGCAAGATACCAAGCACTTTGCCGACATGACCGCTTACATGGATAAGTTGATCGGTCAACTCGACGCCAAACTGGGTGAATTAGGCATTCGCGAAAATACGCTCCTCATGTTTATCGGTGACAATGGAACTCTTGGTAGCATCACGAGCAATTTCAAAGGTAAGGAATATAAGGGTGGAAAGGGAACGACGACCCAACGCGGCACCCACGTCCCCTTCATTGCAAGTTGGCCTGGAAAAATGAAACAAGGTCGTGTGAACCAGGATCTTGTTAGCGCTACCGATTTTCTCCCGACGATTTGCGAAGCAACGCACGTCGAGGTTCCGTTAAACATCGATGGTGTCAGTTTTCTTCCGCAACTACTAGGCGAGAAGGGAACACCGCGAGAGTGGTTGTATAGTTGGTATTCGCCGCGACAGACCCAAGATCTAAATGTCCGTGAGTTTGCGTTTGATCATGGGTACAAACTTTACCGTACTGGGCAATTTTTCGATCTCGGTTCGGAACCATTTGAAAAGACTCCGGTGGAAATAGCTTCAGCAGACGAAAAGCAAAAGTTAGCTCATTCGAAATTGCAAACCGCGCTTTCGAAATTTGACAGTGCTCGACCCATCGCTTTGGATCGTCAATTCCTACAGGAGACGCCATCCGAGAAAACCGATTCTGTAAAGAAAAAGAAAAAGAAGAATCAGTAACACTGCATTCGAAAAGGTAGAACTCCATCGATGAATCAAACGAAGGCAAGCCGACTTATGACCAAGCTGCAAATTTCCGTCTCGATTTACTTTTTTCTGTGTCTATCGAGTCTCACTTTTGCAATCGAAGCAAAACCGAACATCCTCTTCGCGATTGCCGACGATTGGGGGTTGCACGCAGGAGCTTATGGTACCTCGTGGGTCAAGACACCGGCTTTTGATCGCGTTGCAAAGGAAGGACTCCTTTTCAAGAACGCTTACACACCCGTAGCAAAATGTGCACCGTCGCGAGCCATGGTACTTACTGGACGTTATGCTTGGCAAAACGAAGAAGCCGGGAATCACATGGCATACTTTCCGGCCAAGCTAAGAAGTTGGCCCGAGGTCCTGACTGACCAAGGGTGGCATATGGGGATTACCGGCAAAGGCTGGGGACCCGGAATTGCCAACGATGCAAACGGGAAGCCACGCGAGATTACGGGAAAGGCTTTTAATAAACATAAAGCCAAGCCAGCCACCGACGATATGGGCAACAACGACTATGCCGCAAACTTTGTCGATTTTCTTGACGCAGCTCCCAACGGTAGCCCATGGTGTTTTTGGTACGGAAGTACTGAGCCTCATCGAAGCTACGAATTCAAGTCCGGCGTGAACAAAGGAGGCAAGAAGCTCTCCGATATCGAAATCGTCCCTGGCTATTGGCCAGACGATGAGACCGTACGTCATGACATCTTGGATTACGCCTTCGAAGTCGAGCATACGGATAGTCATCTTGGTCGGATGATTGCCGAATTAGAAAAGCGTGGGCAACTTGAAAACACACTTATCATCGTCACGAGCGACCATGGAATGCCGTTTCCTCGTTGCAAAGGCTATGCATATGAAGACAGCAATCACGTCCCGCTTGCCGTTCGCTATCCCAAGGGGATGCTCATGAAGGGTCGGACGATCGAAGACTTCGTCAGCTTTATCGATATTGCACCGACAATTCTCGATTATGCCGGAATTGCACCCTTGGATTCGGCGATGCTCTCGATCACCGGCAAAAGCTGGCGTCCTATCTTGGAGAGCGACAAGAACGGACGCGTCGTAGCTGAGCGTGATCATACTCTGGTTGGAAAGGAGCGCACGGACGTCGGTCGACCTCACGATTGGGGGTATCCGATCCGAGGTATCGTTACCGATACGCATTTGTTTCTGAAGAATTATGAACCGACTCGCTGGCCTGCCGGGAATCCAGAGACTGGCTACACCGATACCGATGCCAGTCCAACCAAAACACACATCATCGATCTCGGGCGAAAGGACCAATCCAACGAGTACTGGCAACTCAATTTCGGGATGCGGCCGGCGGAAGAACTTTACAACTTAACCACAGATCGTCATTGTACAAAGAATCTTGTTCTCCAAGCGGAACAGAAGAGCCTAGCTCAACTTCTGCGAAGCCAAATGGAAGAGGAACTCAAAACCCAGAATGACCCTCGGATGTTTGGAAATGGAAAACTGTTCGACGAGTACCCCGCGACGAACGGGGCTGGATTTTACGAAAAGTATCAGCGTGGCGAAAAGCCGAAGGCCGGGTGGATCAATCCCACGGACATCGAAAAAGAACCACTACCAAGCAACTAGAGCATTTTCATTTTTCATATAGCCATTCGGAAAACGGGGTCAGGTACCAAAAGTGCAAAGCACCCGAAGGGCCGTTCCGGCTTTTGGTACCTGA
>JANOAI010000370.1:0-14212 GCA_031411055.1 Pirellulaceae bacterium | reverse complement strand
ACCCCCTTCCCCGGCCGCTCCCGCGTTCTTGCTCTCCCACTTGCGGGATTTGTTCTCTACCAATATTTCCCCCCCCGCTCGGGGGTGGGTCGAGCGCAGCGTGGGGTGGGCAACGGTTACTAACGCTACTGGCACCCTCCCCGAAGCCTCGTCCCTCGGCTTCGACCCTCCCAAGGGGAGGGTGAAGGTTGGAAGGGTGAAAGATGTCTAGAGACGAATGCGATTGCAATAGAGGTAACGTCGTGAGAGCATTTTCGTCTGTCCCAGTCTTTGCCGTGAAGGATTCCGTTCGTGACACAGTTGCTTCGATGGTCTCGAGCGTGCAGTCCCAATGGCTGCGATTGATATCGGGCTGTAGCACTTCGACGTTGTGACGAATGGCATCTTGAACCAGTTGGGAGGGCGCATAAAAACCCAGCGGTTGGCTGTTAAGCATGGCAGCGCAAAACACGGCCGGATAATGATGTTTGAGCCAGCATGAAACATAAACGAGCAATGCAAAACTTGCCGCATGCGATTCGGGAAAACCATATTCACCAAAGCCGCGCAATTGCATGAACACGCTTTCCGCAAATTGCTGACTGAGTCCACGTTCGAGCATTCCATCGATCAACTTTCTACGAAACTGGTCAATCAAACCAGGTCGTCGCCAAGCTGCCATCGCACGTCGAAGTTGATCCGCTTCGCCAGGGGTGAAGCCAGCCGCAACCACCGCCAGTCGCATGGCTTGTTCTTGAAAGATTGGAACACCGAGGGTCTTACTGAGGACTTCGGCAATCTCAGGGGTTGGATAACTCGGTTGGATACCGGTTTGACGAGCGTTGAGATAGGGATGAACCATCTGACCTTGAATGGGCCCTGGCCGAACGATGGCTACTTCGATCACGAGATCGTAATAACATCGAGGTTGAAGTCTTGGGAGCATGCTCATCTGCGCCCGGCTCTCGATCTGAAAGACCCCCAGCGTGTCTGCTCGGCAGATCATTTCATAAACGTCAGCGTCGCCTTGTGGAACGGAGGCAAGTGTCAAGCTACGATCGTAGTGTTCGGCTAGAAGATCGAAGCTACGATGAATGGCGGAAAGCATTCCCAATGCAAGGCAATCCACCTTCAAGATGCCGAGCGCATCGAGATCATCCTTGTTCCATTGAATGACGGTTCGTCCATCCATGGCTGCGTTCTCGATCGGGCACAATTCGCAAAGAAGACCTTGCGTCATGACCATCCCGCCCGTGTGTTGCGAGAGATGCCTCGGGAATCCGACCAGATGTTGAACGAGGTACAGAAAGCGTTTTCCGATTTCCGAATCGGGATCAAAACCGATTGAACGACATCTTTCCGCTAGCGACTCGTGACCGCTGCGGCCATCGATGACTTTGGCGAGGGCATCAATTCGATCTAAAGAAATGCCAAGAGCTTTTGCCGTTTCGCGGGCGGCTGAGCGAATTCGATAGGTTGTGACCACAGCCGTCATGCCCGCTCGGTCGCGACCATACTTTTCGTAAATGTATTGAAGGACCTCTTCGCGCCGTTGGTGTTCGAAGTCAACGTCGATGTCAGGGGCTTCGCCACGTTCGCGACTGATAAAACGTTCGAAGAGCAAGTCGAGCTCATTCGGATCGACGCTGGTTACGCCCAGGCAAAAACAAACAACGCTGTTCGCTGCCGAGCCGCGGCCTTGGCACAGGATGTTTCTGGATCTCGCAAATCGAACCAAATCCCATACCGTGAGAAAGTAGGCTTCGTAATGAAGGTCTTCGATGAGTTCGAGTTCGTGATCGATGAGCCGGACAATTTTTTCTGGAACGCGATCGGGGTAACGTTTTTGAGCCCCCTCCGAAACCAACTGCTTCAGAAAGTCGATGGGCTTCATTCCGACCGGCGCGGATTCGATGGGATACTCGTATCGTAAATCGTCCAGCGAGAATCGGCACCGTTCAGCAATCTCGTTTGTTCGCTCGATCGCTCCTGGAACATCGCGAAAGAGATGTTGAATTTGCTCAACGGTTCGCATCGCCCATTGAGCGTTAGGGGGTCTTATGGCGGCGATTTCTGGAATCGTTTTTCCGTGCTTGATCGCAGATACCAGATCGTGCATCAACATCCGTTCGGGCAGGTGATAATGGACGTCGCCACCTGCCACGATGGGCACTTTCGATTTTTTCGACAGCTCGACGACTCGCGATAAGCGCTCGCGATCATCGACACCGAGATGGCTGTGTGCGAGGAGGTATCCACGCTCACCGAAAACGTCTCGGAAACGATTGACCCGGACAATTTCTTCCTCGTTATGCTTCTCGTTCGATAGTTGGGGAAGGAACCCAGCCAATAATCCGTCGGCGTACGCTTCAAGATCCGACCACCGGAGTTCGCATTCCCCTTTGGGCGCCCTGGAACGACCCAGCGTCAGCAACCGACAAAGCCGACCATACGCGGCTCGATCGCAAGGCCAGACAACGATCGAGGGTCCATCCGTGAAACGTAGTTCGCTTCCGATGATATATTTGAACGGGAGATCCTTGGCGGCCGTATGCCCTCGAACAACGCCGGCGACCGAGTTTACATCGGTCAACGCAATGCCCGCGTAGCCAAGGAGGTGGGCTTGCTCGACGAGTTCGTCTGGGTGCGACGCTCCCTCGAGAAAGGTAAAATTGCTTTTACAGTGGAGTTCGACGTAGGTCATATTCGGTTGGAAAAGGGAAAATCACCCATCTCGCCGTTCGTCCCATTGCAAGTAGCTTGGCAAACGTCGAACGGCGCCCTGCCGGTCAATGCAAGCAATTTCGCTATTCGCCGTAACGATAATCTGTGTATCACGATCGCGAGTTAGCTCGTATCGATGATGAATTCTGGCGCCACGCGATTTTTCGACAACGGTTCGCAAAGTCAAATCATCGTCGAACTCGGCGGGAAAAAGGTACTCAATCTCCATTCGACGCACGACGAGCAAGAGGCCTGAAGCTTCCAATTCTTTGTAGGAGTGGCCGGCCGAACGAAGCATTTCGACGCGCCCCCGTTCAAAGTAGTTTAAGTACTGTGCGTGGTGAACGCGTCCTTGTCCATCGACTTCGTGGTAGCGGACACGGAGAGCAAATTGATGTTCGAACACGTTTACTCCTAAGCGGACGAAACCGTTGCCAAGCGATGGTTTCGAGGGCGAAAAAAGGGGCGCATTGGCCAAAATCATTGACCTCGACCGAAAATAATCGTATACCATCACCAGTTCGGGGAGGTGAAAGATTACACGTTTCCAGGAATCGAGAAAGCACAGCGTATGAGTTCAGGCGAGGGATCGTCGACATCATTTGAAACGATGCGTGGTCGTAACTACCCCACGATTCGTCAGTTTACCGTCTTCTTGGAAAATCGCGTCGGACAACTTTTAGAAGTTGTTCGTCGTTTTGAAAACACGGGAATTCGGATCGTTGCCTTGTCGATCAACGATTCAGCCGAATGCGCTTTCGTTCGTTTTCTCGTGTCGGATCCTGAGCGTGGTCGTGAGATTCTCGAACGCGCAGGTTTGGCGATTATCGAAAGCGATTTGATCGGCGTTGAGCTTCCTGAAGGCAACCAACCCCTGCTGACCATTTGTACGGCGCTACTTCAGGCCGAAATCAACATTATCCAAGCCTATCCGTTGATCATTCGTCCGCATGGCGAACCCGCCGTTGCGATCATGGTCGACAACACCGAAGGTGCTTTGGAAACGCTCAGTCGGAAGGGAATGCGATTGTTGAGCGAAGGTGATATTACCGACGGGCAAGAGTAGCTCGAATCTGTATTGCACAAGCCTACTTGAGCCTGAGGCGCTAGCCGATTTCATGGAGCGAAAAATCGGCAACGGGATATTCTTACTTTCGGACTACGGACATGATGCGCGTCACCCGCCCAGGATCGGCTAGCGCCTCAGGCTCAAGGGTTGGTTGACTCAATCCGATACGTCCGGCCACGTAGGATGCCGAACGGTCGTAGATCGCACGGAGGTTGGATACCGGTCATAAGATCTACCATGCAGTGTGCGGTGATCGGTGAGAGGTGCAATCCATGTCGATAATGCCCGGCTGCAACAAAAAAGTTCGGTGACTGTGGAAGCTCCCCAAGATACGGGAATCCGTCCACCGATGCAGGTCGTAAGCCAGACCAGCTTTTTTCAATCGTCGCTTCAATCAAAATGGGAGCAAGTTCCATGGCCCATTGTTTGAGCGGCTCGATCATTTCGACGGTGGTTCGTTCGTCGTAGCCAACTTCTTCCTCGCACGAACCGGCAAGAACGTAGCCATCGTCGCGTGGCACTAAGTAACGATGTCCTTCGTTGATGACGGAGGGGAAGGCTTTCTTGGGAAGCTTGAAGAGGACCATTTGTCCGCGAACGGGAAAGATATCCAGTTGCGATTTCAGCTCGCTTGAAATCAGCGGAGTCCATGCGCCCGACGTAATGCAGATTCGACTGGCCTCGTAAACTCCCTTCTCCGTTCGCACGCAGGGCTGACCAGAAGTAGCATGGAAGAATTCGATGGCCGATTCCTCTTCATGAATGTGGGCGCCTCTTTGTTGGCATGCGATTCCAAGGGCTTTGACATAACGCGGATTCCGGATTTGGCATTCGTCGGGGAGGAACCAAGCCGAACGCACAGAACCTGCATTCAGCGTTGGAAGTCTTGTTGGAATTTCCGAGGGAGACATTCGTTCGAATTCGATTCCGTGTTCGTCCCACCAAGCTTCCTGGGCGACCAAAGTTGCGAGTTCGGCTGCCGACCGAGCCAAGTAGAATCCGCCGCAGCCACGAAAGCCAGGATCGATTCCTGACTCTTGCGCCAAGCTTTCACACCAGGTAGGGAAGAGGATGTGAGACTTGGATCGAAGCTGTTCTAAGGGATCGAAAATTGACTTTCTAGCGCCGGGAGGAAGTATCCCCGCTCCGGCCCAGGAAGCCCCACTTCCCAACGTTTTTCGCTCCAAGATTCGTACGGTCATGCCGCGTTTTGCAGCTTCCCAAGCAATTGCCAGCCCGATTGCTCCTCCTCCGACTACGATAAGATCGACCGACGAGTTATTGGGATCTTGGTTCGGTCGATTCACTCTGGCTTTGGTTTCGAAGGGGCTTGGACGGCAAATCCGGCACAGTCCGGATAATCATCGAATAGGGAAAATTCTCGCCCGTCTGTGGGCTAGCGACTATGGTTCACAGGTTGGCTCGATTGTATCATGCTAGGTGGGGGCCGCGTAGAAATGCAATGATGCAGGGATTAGAAATGCGGTTATCGATTTACTATGTCTAATTACTATGTCTAAAGTCACTTCTGAGGAATTTTTGAAGTGCGTCGAGAAAAGTCGACTGGTAGATTCTGCGCAATTCGCTCCTTTCGTTGAGAAGCTTCGACTTGCACACGACCCACTTCCGGATGACCCGGTGGAGGTGGCTAAGTTTTTTGAAGATGCAAAACTTCTGACGCGATGGCATTGCGAAAAGCTTCTCCAAGGGAAGTACAAAGGGTTTTATCTCGGTAAACATAAATTGCTTGGACACCTCGGCACGGGTGGTATGAGTACTGTTTATTTGGCTGAACACGTACTCATGCATAGCAAACGGGCGGTCAAAGTTTTGCCAAAGAGCAAGCTTGGCAACAACTCGTATTTGCAGCGCTTTCAACAAGAAGCCAAAGCGATTGCCTCGCTCAATCATCCGAACATTATTCGAGCCTACGATATCGACAATGATGGTGACACGCACTATCTCGTCATGGAATATGTCGATGGTTACGATTTGCAAACGCTCGTTCGCAAAAAAGGCCCGCTTGAGTACAGTTTGGCAGCCGAATACATTTTGCAATCGGCCAAGGGTCTGCAACAT
Source organism: Pirellulaceae bacterium (assembly GCA_031411055.1). Taxonomy (GTDB): domain Bacteria; phylum Planctomycetota; class Planctomycetia; order Pirellulales; family Pirellulaceae; genus JAIYDQ01. Next base: position 8,361 of record JANOAI010000370.1, on the reverse strand, counting down.
GCTCACGAGAATGGACTCATTCACCGTGATGTGAAACCAGCCAACCTCTTTTTGAGTCGCGATGGAGTGATCAAAGTCCTAGACCTTGGTTTGGCGATGTATTCCGATGAAAGCAGGTCGTCGGTCACGATGGAGCACAACGACAAAGTGCTCGGTACCGCGGACTATCTGGCTCCTGAACAGGCACTCAACAGTCACAACATAGATGCGCGCGCTGACATCTATGGACTCGGCTGTAGTCTGTACTACTTGCTGACGGGACACGCTCCTTTTCCTACTGGGAGTATTGCGCAACGCATTGCCAAACATCAAACCGTGATGCCGGAAGATATTCGAAAAGACCGAGCCGACTGCCCGGGTGAATTGGAAGGGATTTGTGTCAAGATGATGCAAAAAGACCGTCGCTTCCGCTACCGTGACTGCAATCAGGTCGCCGAGGTGCTTGAAGCCTGGCTGGCCACTTATCGCAAAACCACTTCTGTTGCCAAAGCAACGGTCTCAACGAAAGTTTCGGCATCCAACATCGTCGGGACGGGTGGACCCGATGGATCAAAATCGTCCGACAACGGCTCAGGCAGTTCGGTTCTCGGTGGTTTACGAGAGAACGATACGGTGAGCAATCGTGGTGGTGATACGATGGGCGGAAGTACTGGTCCACGTAGCGGTTCGATGATTGCATTGTCGCCGTCGGACAGCGGAGCTCTTCGAGCCATTGCCTTGAACGGTGGCTCCGATATTGGGAGCAAGATTGATCTAGAGCACGACACCAATCGTCCGAATCCGCATCGAGCGATCAACAAACCTCGATCGGCGCCCCCAATCACCAGCAACCCTCTCCAAAATAAAGCGATCCCGCTCCCGAAATCGCCTACGGCGAAGTCAGTTGTCCGACAACCGATTGAGCCCGTCAATAAGTCCCGAACAGTCAAGAAAAAGCCGGTTAGTGATTCAACTCAGTCTTGGCTTCCAGTCGTCGCGAGTATTGTCGTCGGCGTGCTGGCTATCTCCGCCATCATTCTTTTGGCTTGGCTGCTGATCTAGACCCGCTTTGAGCTGGCTCGAACAACAATCTTCGGCGTCGGCCAAACTTTGATCTCAACGAAGTCGTTCACAATCAAAGTTGCGGCGGCATAAACGGCCTGCTCTCTGTTCGACTCCCCCAAATTGCTAATAAAGCCACCGCTAGAGCAGTTCTCACGTGGGTGTAGCGTTTTTTCAACGCGATTGTAGCCGAGCTGCGCAAGCAGCCGGGTGTATTGCCGCTTGCCGAAGGCTCGTCCGGCCTGGCAAATCCGACCTTCGAATGTGCCGGGCTGCTTGTGCAGCACCGCAACCATTTGGAATTTACTCGCTACACCTATTCAAGAATTGCTCTAGAGCATTTTCATGAACGACGTAGGCTTGGAAAACGGGGTCAGGTACCAAAAGTGCAAAGCACCCAAAGGACCGTTCCGGCTTTTGGTACCTGACCCCGTTTTCCGACTGGCTAAATGAAAAATGAAAATGCTCTAATGAACGCCGCCGGTTGCATTTGGGACAGTCGAACGAAGCAGCTTTGCCGTAGCTTCGTCCGCCGCTTGTTAAAATTGCTTAGGCTAGGTGAAACTCCAGCCCGATTCTTCTAGAATTGTGGCAGATCTTTCAATCTATTAGGAGTGACTGTCATGAATGCAGATGTTCGAGGATCGAATCGAGGCAAGGGTTTAACACTCCCTATCATCCATCATCCGCCTACCCCCTATGACGGTCCATCACGCGACGAAGTGATCGCAATGCGCAGGCAATACGTCTCGCCAGGAGTGATTACTTACTACAAAGATCCTCTCATGATCGTCGAAGGCTATATGCAATATGTCTACGACGACGGCGGGACTCGATACTTGGATGCGTTCGCAGGGATTGTGACAGTAAGCGTCGGGCATTGCCATCCAAAGATTGTAGAAAAGGTCCGCGCTCAGACAGGATTGCTTCAGCATACGACCACGATCTACTTGCACCCAACGTTGCCGCTTTTTGCAAAAAAGCTAGCCGAAAAAATGCCAGAAGGTCTGTCGAGAACCTATTTTACGAACAGCGGAAGTGAAGCCAATGAACTGGCTATTCTCTCTTCGCGTGAATTCACCGGCAATAGTACGGTGGTGGCCCTTCGGAACGGTTATCACGGCGGTACGAGCACAACGATGGGACTTACCGCGCATGGCAATTGGAAATTCAAATCGAACCAAGCCCCTTCGATTACCCATTCCCATGCTGGTTATTGCTATCGATGCCCATACGGACTGACCTATCCATCATGCGATCTGAAATGTGCACATGATTTGAAGAATGTGATTCAGTATGAAACCTGTGGTGAAGTTGCGTGTTTTATTGGCGAGCCAATTCAAGGTGTTGGTGGAACAATCACTCCTCCGAAAGAATACTTTCAAATCGTCTATGATATCGTTCGGCAGCACGGTGGCTTATGTATCGCGGACGAAGTCCAAGGCGGCTTTGGTCGAACAGGACGACACTATTGGTCGCATCAAAACTGGGGTGTCAAACCGGACATCATTACAATGGCCAAAGGGATTGGAAACGGAGCGCCATTAGCAGCGATGACGACAACTGAACCGATCTCGCAAGTCCTTTCCAATCGAGTTCACTTCAATACGTTTGGTGGCAATCCAATCAGCATGACTCAAGGTTTAGCCACGTTGGAAGTGATCGAGGCGGAAGGAATCCAGGAGAATGCGTTGCGTGTCGGCGAATATTTGAAAGCCGGTTTAGACGAATTGGCTGACAAACACGCGATCATCGGCGATGTACGCGGAATGGGCTTGATGCTTGGCGTTGAGCTAGTTCGCGACCGAAAATCACGTGAACCAGCGAAAGCTGAAGCCGCCATCGTTCTTGAAGAGATGAAAAAACGGCAGGTGCTTATTGGCAAAGGTGGACTTTTCGGAAACACGCTTCGTATCAAACCACCGATGTGTATTACTAAAGATGACGCTAGTTATCTCATCGAAAAGCTTGATGAAGTCCTCGCCGACATTCGCTTAAACTGAGTTCGGCTGCTTTTACTTCTCGTGAAACGTAGTCCGAGAAAGTGAGCGGTATTCATAGCGATTGGAAAACGGAATAAGAATTTGACATTCAAAATTGATATGAATTTATGAAGAAAGAGGATAATCAAAATGCCGAGTTTAGCTACAAACGTGAATGGATTAAAACTCCCAAACCCTTTCGTTATCGGATCCGGCCCACCTGGAACCAATGCCAACGTGATTGGAAAAGCCTTTGATGAGGGGTGGGGGGCTGTGATTTGTAAAACGGTCAGCCTCGATGCGTCGAAGGTGATCAATGTTCAACCACGATACGCTCGATTGCGAAGCCGAACCAGTGACGAAATTTACGGCTGGGAAAATATCGAACTCATTAGTGATCGCGGTTTTGATATTTGGATCGATGAATTTAAACAAATCAAAGACAAGTATCCTGATCGCATTCTGATTGCTTCGATTATGGAAGAGTACAACAAGAATGCTTGGCAAGAGATCGTTGGTCGCTGCCAAGACGCTGGAGTGGATGCATTTGAATTAAATTTTTCCTGCCCGCATGGCTTGCCGGAACGCAAAATGGGGGCGGCGATGGGGCAAGACCCAAACATTCTTCTCGAAGTCTGTGGCTGGGTGATGCAATCCGCTACGAAGCCCGTGTGGGCCAAGATGACTCCGAACGTAACGCACATCGAGGATCCGACTCGCGCTAGCCTTGCCGCGGGCTGCCATGGGATCAGCGCGATTAATACGATTCGCAGTGTCATCGGTGTAAACCTCGATACTCTTCGGCCTGAACCGTCGGTCGAGGGCTACACAACACCGGGTGGTTATTCCTGCCAAGCTGTGAGGCCGATCGCTCTGCGTATGTGCATGGAAATCGCTCAAGTAATTCGAAATGAATTCCCGGGGCGAACTTTGAGTGGTATGGGGGGCGTTGAGACGGGTGAAGACGCAGCCCAGTTTATTCTATTGGGTTCCGATACGGTGCAGGTTTGTACTGGCGTGATGAAGGAGGGATACCGACTTGTGAAGCGACTCAGCGATGAATTGCTGGCTTTTATGGACAAGCATAAGTTCGAACGGCTTGAGGACTTTAAAGGTCATAGCTTGCAGTTCTTCACGACCCATTCGGATCTTGTACGGCGGCAAGCGGAAGCTCGTGATGCCAAACGTATGGAAACGGAAGCAAAGAAGAAGTCGATGATCACCGAAGACGCCCAATGGGACGGTGATGACTTTGTCAAGCAATCGGATGCTCTTGCAAGAGGATAGCCTCCAATGCCGCCTACTTTAGCGGTGCGGCGCGAGCCGCCCGGTTCTTGGGTAGCCCGTACCACCAAGCAAAATGCGAAATACACCGGACAGCTTGCGCTGTTCCGCTACAAAAGTAGGTGGCATTGGGCTAGCCTGGACGATCGCTACTCAATTGCCGAACATACAGCCGCCGGTGCCACATTGAGGTTTGCCGCATCCGCCCATGCTTGGAACTTCAGTCGTAGAGTGGGTCCCCCTACCTCCCTGAATCACGGGGGAGGAGATGACGCTGAGAAGTTTTTCCATTTTTTGCGATCCGCACTTTGGGCAGACCAGCTTTTCGCTCGACGATCGTACAAGTAATTCCGAATGCTCGTGGCAGTCTCGGCAGTCAAATTCATAAAGCGGCATAGATGTGGTTTCTCCTCGTTGCGCGGTGGAAGTGTCGGGAGATGAATTTACCCACTTCGCCGTGACAACAAAAGAGCGAATGCGACTTGCCATACCATGCGATAAAGCGAATATGTTACACTAGAAAGTAGTTTGCAAACCAAGACTTCAACGTCGTCCTCGTCCCCGAATGCTCCTGCACTCTTGAGCACACGCCCCGGCGGTTGACTTGGTTGCGAATGCGACCATATCCACAGAAAACCTTAGATTGCCTGGAGAAAACTATGCGTTGGGAAGACCGAGAAGAAAGCCAAAACATCGATGACCGCCGCGGGATGCCGGTTGGTGGAATGATCATGGGCGGCGGACTCGGCACACTCGTGATCCTCTTCTTGGCGATGTTGCTTGGCATGAATCCCCAAAAGCTGATGGAGCAACCAGGCTTTCAGCAAGGAGGTCAGACCAAGGCACAAATGGATCCAGCTCGTGAGCAAGCCGAGGCACCGATTCGGAAATTCGTAGGCGTTATTTTTCGAGACACGGAAGATATTTGGAGCAAATTGTTTCGTGAGCAGCTTGGACGCAACTACGAGAAACCCAAACTCGTTATTTTCACTGACCAAGTGAATTCTGCGTGCGGAATGGCAACTGCCTCGGTGGGTCCGTTTTATTGCCCAGGCGATAACAACGTATACCTCGATTTCGCATTTTTCGCCGAACTACAGCAGAAATTTGAAGCCAAGGGCGACTTCGCAATGGCGTATGTGATTGCTCACGAAGTCGGACATCATGTTCAGAATCTTTTGGGCATTTCCGATCAAGTGACCCGAGCGCAATCACGCGCAAGCGAAGCCGACTCGAAAAAACTGAGCGTTCGACTTGAACTCCAAGCTGACTTTCTTTCTGGCGTTTGGGCACATCATCTGCAAAAGACGAAACGCGTCCTGGAGCCGGGCGACCTCGAAGACGGACTCATTGCCGCGAATCAAATCGGCGATGACATGATTCAAAAGAAAATGACAGGTCGCGTTGTCCGCGAACAGTTCACGCATGGAAGTGGCAAGCAACGGGTCAAATGGTTTCGCGAAGGAATGGCTTCGGGCGATTTGAATCGAATGATGGAGCTTTTCGAAACCGATTACGACAAACTGTAGGCTGCTGGTATGCGACTCCCTTCGATCCTGAAAGATCTCGTTCCGACCGAAAGTGTTAAGCAATGGATGGATTTGGTATCGCAACCGAATCTCGTTGCAGGACTCAAGGACGCCGCGCAACAACTCGGTTGGAAGGAAGGTTGGGCTGGGAGTCAACTTCACCATTCTGTCGTTCAAGCCAAAAAATGGCTAGAAATGTTTCAGGATCGCTGGCGAGAAGGCAATCAAGGTCGACTCCAGCTTGGCATCAACGCAACCGGGACGATCTTTTCATCCCGGTGGTCGACGATTCCTCTCGCTTCCTCGGCAATTTCCATGCAAGCCTACATCGCGAGCGGCTTTAGTCGCCCTGAATCACTTGCTTTGGAGCTGGAGCGATGCGTTCAGGAGCTGACTGGGGCTGAGGCTTGTGTCGCCCTTCCAAGTATCGAGCTGGCGGTGTTGTTAACAGGGCAGCTTTTGCCTTCCGAAAGTCGATGGGCCGTCTCCCGTGCCGATTGTGTTCGATTGGGTGGCGGTGCGGATCTTGCTGCTTTGCTAAGTCATCAGCGTTCGGTAGTACTCGAAACAGGCGCAACCAATTCGTGCACACAAGCAGATTTTGAATCAGCGATCGATAGTCAAGCACGAGGATTTTTTACGGTTAGTCCCATTCGACTCCCTTCGGCAATCTCACTTGCCGCGATGCGACAGATACTCTCGAATCGACTAAACGGCCAGGATACAGGGCTGCTCGTTGAGCTCCTTTTGGACGGAAGTTTCATTGATTTGGCTCCAATTGGTGTTCCGCACTCGTATGTTTCAGATCGACTTCGCGTTGGTGCCGACGCGATGATTATCCCTGGAAACGGCTGGATCGGTGGCCCAGAGGCCGGTTTGATCGTAGGGAAAGCCAATTTCGTGAATCGTGTTCGAGAGCTCGCATCACGCTTGGGAATTCGAGCCAATCCACTTTTGCTTGCAACACTGAACGCATCCATTTCAGCCGGAAAGGACCTCGCCGCCTGGAAAGAGACACCCCTTGGCGCGATTGCGAGCAACGGAGTCGAAAACCTGGTTCATCGCGCCAAACGTTTGGCGATGCAGCTCGACGGTATCGAGGGAATTGTATCCGCGGAATCGAGTCGCGAAGAACTTTCAATCGCGGACTCTCCCGCTGAATCTTTAACTTTAGAGACAGGTGTCGTTCGAGTTGCCTTTCAATCCGTTACTCCGAAGGAAATTCAGTTGAAACTCATGGCTCGTGAATCACCGATTTGGTGCAATGGAGATGATCGTTCTCTCACGCTTGTCATGCGTTCCATCGATCCAGCGGACGATAACGAAGTCGTTCAAGCTTTCGAATCGCTATTGAGCAGTCGCTCCTGAAATCGCTCGAGCATGGACATCTTTCCCGAAGAGCATGAAGAACCGCACGACAGTGCTGACGAGGAGGAATATTCCGAATCGGATCATCGTTTAGCTGGAATCGTCGCGAAGCTTTCCGAGCAGATCCAATGTGGCGAGCGGCTCATGCTGGACGATATTTGTCGCGAACACCCCGAATTCGCAAATGAACTCCGTATGCTTTGGGGCACGCTGGTCGTTGCTGATGCGGCGGGCAAGCATGATTCATCACAGTCTTACGACCAAACGATGCCTAAGGCCGATTCGGGCATTTGGCAATTGCATCTCCCGATCCAGCTTGGCGAATACGAATTCCTAGAGGAAATTGGCCACGGCGGGATGGGCGTGGTTTATCGCGCACGTCAAATCACCTTGGGTCGGTATGTGGCGGTCAAAATGATTTTGCGTGATCGGCTTGAATCACAAGCCGATCGTCGACGTTTTTTTGTCGAAGCGGAAGCAACTGCCAAGCTCACACATCCAGGGATTGTACCGTTGTATGAAGTAGGCGAGCTTGAAGGCAGGCCGTTTTTCTCCATGCAGCTAATTCGCGGTACGACCCTGGCTCGACGTATTTCCGGCGGCCCCCTTACGCAAAGAGAAGCCGTGCGATTGCTTATCCCAATCTGCCGAGCGGTACACTATGCGCATCAACAAGGGATTTTACATCGCGACATCAAGCCATCGAACATTCTGATGGAGCAAGGAGTCGAGCGAGCATTGATCACCGACTTCGGACTTGCTCGCGCAGCCGACGACGCCAGTTTGACACGAACCGGATTCCATCCCGGCACGCCGCAATACATGTCCCCCGAGCAAGCTGCAGGCGAACAAGTCGATGCGCGCAGCGACTTGTTTAGTCTCGGCAGTGTGCTCTACACGATGTGTACGGGTCGCCCGCCGTTTCGAGCCGAGACAAGCCTCGGTGTACTTCGCCGCATCACAGATGTCGAGCCGCGACCGATTCGCGAGATCAATCCAATCATTCCAGAGTGGCTTTGCGTGCTGATCTCGCGGCTGATGGCCAAATCGCCGGATGCCAGATTCGCAAATGCACTCGAAGTCGCGGCCCTGCTTGAGCAGTGCCTGGCTCATGTGCAGCAACCGACGTCGGCGCCTCTGCCAGCGTCCCTGGTGCC
>JANOAI010000369.1:0-3406 GCA_031411055.1 Pirellulaceae bacterium | reverse complement strand
CGTTTCCGTCCTCCGACAAAAGATATCCCGACAACAAATTCACCCATCCTAAAGCGGGCAACTGCCGCTCAACGGAAGCTTTACAATGAGCTACAACTTGCCAGCTAAAAAATCCGCTACGGCGTTGCCCAAAGGGAGGGTCGAGGAGGAGGAACGACGACGAGGGGAGGGAATAAGGTCACGAAACATGCGAAATCTCACCCTCCCCGTTGGCTCGTACCTCGCCATCGACCCTCCCGCTCTTCGCGGAGGGTGAAAGTAAGTGGCATTCTGCCACCGCAACTCCGCCGCCGATGGGAATTCACTCGCTACACGTATTAAGGAACTGCTCTAGTCCCGTCGGCTCACTTAATCTCGTTCCATTCTTCTAAACCGGAAGGTGTTCTGAATCGTGACTGGCTCTATTGGAACTCCTGTCCATTGTTTTCAGTGACTTGAGGGCGGCGGCGGCAAAGACGTACGGGTAGAGTTCCTCGTGATACCAAAGTTTGGCAAAATAGAAACCAATGGGTTGGCTCGTTCGGCAATCGTCGTTCTCAATCCGTTCGACAAGCCAGTTCACGTTACGAAGTAGGGATGATTCGACGGTTTTCTCACCGTCTTTTGCTTCCATTGCATTCGACCATTGGGTCATCGCTTCAATCACAACCGACGTTTCTTCAATGGTGCTACTACAAGGATCGGCCTGGCTCGGGTACGCAACGCTGGAGCCGCCTCCCCAACCGCCATCGTTGTTCTGACTATTGAGCAAAAACTGCATACCCGCCTTGACCGCATTCCATACTCGATCGGTACAAAAACTATGCGATGCTTGGCTGTTTCCAATTTCTCCCAAAGCCAGTAAGACCTTACCAGTCCCATAGTAGGGATTCTCATCGTCTTCTTGGTCTTGATTCCCGAACCAAAGCGGCAGCCAAGAACCATCGCTGCGTTGTTGCCGGATAATAAAACCGATCCCACGTTGAATGGCTCGCTCGATGGTGCGCGATTGCGTTTTCATTTCCGGTCGCCAGCAAATGAGGGCTCTTATCGCATGTGCGGTGAGATCTGCTCCACTCCGATCGAACGGTAACTGTCCCCAACCGCGACAAAAAGTCGGCCAGCCACCATCGCGATTTTGAAGTTTCAACAACCACTGCACACCCTGGCTTACGGCTGCTTGAATTCTTAATTGTAAGTCGTTGCTTATCGTGTCGGGCTGGCTTTCCAGCCATTCGCGAAGCGCAATCAAGGCCGCCGGTGTGTCATCGGAATCTGGAACTGCACCCGAAAGATTCGTCCATCCCCAACCGCCTGGCTCAGCACCCGTAAAAGGATGACGCATCTGATGTTGGCAATTGAGCAACCAATCGATCGTTTTTTCGCCAATGAGATCCGAGCTAGAAAATCGTCCTACGAGTTCGCTAGCGGTTTTCGATGTCGCTGAGCCTGAGGCGCTAGCCGATTTCATGGACTTAGGATCGGCTAGCGCCTCCGGCTCATTGACTCCAGGCGACAACGATGCTGTAGAAGCGGTCAAAGGCCCCCGCCTTGCAAGTCCGTGAATCGCTAGCGACGTTACCCAAGTTGCCAAATTCGTATCGATAGGCCAACTTCCGTCGGCTTGAACCGAGTCGATGAGAAACTTGCGACACTCCATGGCAACCTGGGACTCAGCTTGACCAATCGACGCCAGGTTCATCAAAACGAAACTGGTAAGTGGTGTCGCTTCGAGGTACCCGCCGCTTTGTGGCTGCATCGAACGCAAAGCCTGTCGCGTTCGATGGACTACCATTTTTCGGATCAGGCGAATGATCGGATTTTTTGGGGGGGCATGAAAGAATCTCGCTTGTCCGATCGCAACCAAAGCCGGAATGGCGTAGCTTACGACTGGCATCTTGGCGAATCGATACCACGATTGAGGGAGGGCGGCGGCTTCGAAAGGGAGTGCTGGAACTTGATCCCAGTGAACGAGTCCTGCAAGAGCACAATTGCTCAGAATCGGAACTACGAAGGTTTTATCTTTGCCGTATCTTTTTCTAAGCCCGTCCCATGCGCCTGCTTGTTCGATGTATTGCCACGCTCTGTTGAGTTCGGTTGAGAACTTGCTTTGCTTGTCAGCTAAATGCCAGGCGGCGATCGCAAGATAGGTCGTCGCGATGTTCGAATACGATCGATCGGTGTCGCCGAAACCGCCGTCTTCGTTTTGTGCCGCTTGAAGAAAATCGCATCCTCGATCGATTAAAGCTTGTGATTCGCTTGTGAGCGAAGGAACCGCCTCTTGCTGTACCGACAGTGCACTGATGGCCGTCGCAGTCGAAAGTGCCGAATTCGAGAGTTTGCCGGTCCAAAAGCCGTCTTCGTTTTGCCTTGCAAAAAGCTCCTTACAGAGCTTTGCATAGGCTGCTTCAACCCGATCGAAATTCAGAGAATCGTCTCGAAGCATATTCATCGAGCAAACCATCGAAGCGTGAATTCACCCAGAACCACGGCTCCAATCCCAAGCATCACATTGGCAGCAACGATCATCCCAGCGGCTACGGGACGATCTTCTTGCCAAAGTCGCACCACTTCCAACCCAAAACTGCTAAAAGTCGTTAATCCGCCTAGCACGCCGACGCGAACCGCCAGCTCCCATGTCGTGTCTAACCACTGCCAACGTTTGGCTGCGGCCGCCAATAGTCCGATTCCGAAGCAGCCAACCAAATTGACCATTAAGGTTGCGATCGGCCACGATGAAGCCGCTGTAAAACGACTTAAGCCGACATTGGCTGCGTGCCGGGCGACCGAACCAAGCATTCCACCCAATGCAACCGCTATGAAATCCCGCATATTTGGAGCACCAAATGATTTAACAGTTGAACAAAAGTTAGGGGTAACGTATCTTAAAAATCAATGATTTTCGAGCCGGGAGAGCTCGAATCAGGAACATCTGTACAGGAGATTATGCAATGTCGTTAGCCCCAACTGCCCGCGCCACATCCGTTATGTCGGGTGCCGACATCGTCGTGAAGTCGATTGTGGATCATGGGGTCGACGTGATTTTTGCCTATCCTGGTGGCTGTAGCATGCCACTACATCAATCTTTAACTCGCGCTTCGATGCAACTTCGGACGATCCTTCCGCGACATGAACAAGGGGGAGCGTTCGCTGCTCAAGGTATTGCTCGGTCGACGGGTAAAGTCGGAGTTGCGATGGCCACGAGCGGTCCTGGCGCGACCAATTTGGTGACGGCGATCGCCGATGCCAAGATGGACAGCATCCCAATGGTCTTTCTCACCGGACAAGTTCCGACCGCCGTAATCGGTTCGGACGCTTTCCAAGAAACACCAATGGTTGAAATCTGTCGTGGAATCACCAAACATCATTATCTTGTTACGAAGGTAGATGATCTCGCGCGCGTCATGAAAGAAGCCTTTCACATCGC
>JANOAI010000368.1:0-16075 GCA_031411055.1 Pirellulaceae bacterium | reverse complement strand
AGCAATTCCGGGTGGCTCGGCCATTCCCCTTGCGATCCGAAATCTGCAGGCGTGCCAACGATCCCGATTCCGAACAGCATCTTCCAAAAACGATTTACCGCGACGCGGGCCGTCAGCGGGTGCTCCTTCATGACGAGCCATTCTGCTAGTCCAAGTCGATCGGCGTTACTTCCTTCGATCATCGGAGGCAATGATTTCAGAGTTCCCGCCGAAACCTTTTCTGTTGGCTGAGAATAGTCGCCACGGTTCAAGATGAACGTCTCTCGCGGCTTGGCGGCAACATCCATCACCATCGTCGTGAACGATTCTGTGAGGACCGCTAAACGTTCTTTTAAGTTGGCTAAATCGATACGTGTGCGAGCCAATTCTCGACTATGTTCTGCGCAGAAAGCCCACACCAATTTTTGTTGATCTGCCGTGCGAGTCGCTTCGTTGGTCTCGATGGCTGCCAGAACATCCGGCGGGAGATCGGTATCATCATCCGTTCCGGTGAGCACTTGAATTTCGACGAGTTCCGGAATCAGCGAACGCCCATTTCCAAAGTTTAGCTGGACCGTGAGATAGGGATTCGACGCGGCATCCACTGGCGTCTCGAGGTTCGCGGTTAGATGTACGGGCCCTTCGCTTTCGAGATCGGGTGACCAACCATCTTGATTCCTCGGATCCAAGCAGCCTGCAGGCGGATTGGCGAGCTCCCACGAATTTGCCGTAGCGTTGCGGAATGATTGGAGCTTGAAGAGATTGACTTGATCGCCCTGCACACGATCAAAGGTCGCCGCCAAGGCCGTCAGCATAAACGTTCCCTTGGGCTCTTTGATGTTCGGTATTTCAACACCGTTTTCCTTTGGAGCTTGATTCGGAGTGCTTGTTCCGGTTTTGACGAGAGCTTCGAGCTTTGCCCCCGTCCCGGAATCGTCCTCCCCCTCGCCCCGCTTTGGGAAGAGAGGGGCGGGGGGTGAGGGGATTGGGCTTTGAGTAATGTTTTTGTTGCTTGTTTCGTTGTCGTTCGAAGAAACTTCTGTCGGTTTCGTCGAGGTTGTCACTTGCTTAGCATTGGTTTTTGCCTTCGCCGGAACAGGTTTGACTCTCGGTTTCGCGTCAGCCGGGCCGCTTCCCCATCCGCCCCCCGGCAAGCTTTCAACCGGATGGACAATCACTCGGATCGCAGTAATGGATTCATCGATCTTTGGCAGTTCCGTGGATACATCGAAGGCGCCCATGGCTCCCGCATCCTTTAAACGAACGAGTCGATCGCCTTCAATTTCGAAACCTGCCCCGCGATTCGGAGTCGATACTTTCAATGCTTTCACGGAATACGTTTTTAAGTTGAGCCCTCGCTTGCCAAGCGATTCTCGTTCGCGATTCTCCCATGCGGTTTGAATCGACCTGTCGACTGTCTCAAGCTTCGCTTCGAGCGCTGCAATCTGAACTCGCAGTTGTTCGACTTCGTTTGTCTTGAGGATAGTTTTCGTTTGAATGCTCGGAGCCGGATTGATCCCCCCGTTACCATCGAGCCCTCTATCGCTAAGCGTATTGAAGAAAGCGAAGAGCTGAAAATACTCGCGCTGTGTGATCGGATCGAACTTATGGTCGTGACACTGAGCACAACCCAACGTCAATCCCAACATGGATTCGCCAAATGTCTTTATCCGATCCGCGTTGTAATTGGTGAGATTCTCTTCAGGTATCGTTCCACCTTCATGCGTCACCATGTTGTTACGTTGAAAACCGGTCGGGATCTTCAGCGCATCGTTGGTGTTGGGAAGCAAATCACCGGCTAGCTGTTGGACCAGGAACTGGTCGTAGGAAAGGTTATCATTGAACGACTGAATCACCCAATCACGCCACATCCAAATATGGCGTCCGCCGTCGATGGAAAAACCGTTTGTGTCGGCATATCGAGCCGCGTCGAGCCATTCCAAGGCAAGTCGCTCGCCGAAGTGCGGGCTGGCGAGGAGTCGATCAACGAGATTCTCGTAGGCTTTCGGTGATGTATCTTGGATGAAGGCCAAGACTTCGTCGCCGCTTGGCGGAAGTCCCGTAAGATCCAAAGCGAGTCTTCGAATCAGAGTTGCTCGATCGGCCTCCGCAGATGGCTTGAGCCCTTCCTCCTTCAAACGTTCGAGTACAAACGCGTCGATGGGCGACCGGTCACTAAACTGCTTCGGGAGCTCTCGCTTCTTGGGAGCAATAAAAGACCAATGGCCGGCGTATTCGGCTCCCTGCTCAATCCAACGACGCAAGATACTTTTATCTTTTTCATCGAGAGGGATATGGGCTTTCGGTGGCGGCATGACCTGGTCTTCGTCGTCGCTGACGATACGCTGCCAAGCTTCACTTTGGTCGAGATCGCCAGGAACAATGGCCGAGCTGCTATAGGCGGAATCCGAAATATCCAATCGAAGGTCGGCCTGTCGAGCCTTTTCATCGAATCCATGGCAAGCAAAACAATGCTCGCTCAAAATGGGACGTACATCGCGATTGAATTCAAGCCGATTTTCGGCCACCCAACCATTCTCCGCACTCACAACGACATGGGTGCAAATGATCAAGCAGATATAAAATAGACGCCAGCGCGACATAAAGATCTTTTCTGGAATGCAAGAGCGATCTAACCTCTTCCACAATTCGAACTTCAGTATCATTCATTCGGGATTATGGGTATTGTGTAATCCCCGCAACCACTTGTACATAATACGCATGTCTCCCGAATCCGTCGACGACAAAGTTCCCCTGGAATCAGCGAAACTCGCTCATCAAGCGGGTCGACTCGATGAGGCTCTTTCGCAGTATCGACGGTTTTTACGTTCGAATCCTCGAGATGCCGACGCATGGTACTTTCTGGGCATGGCGGAAATGCAGGCCAAGCGTTTCCACGAATCGATCGATGCGTTTCAGCATGGAATTCAGCTCATCGCTAACGACCCGACACTCCACTCGTGCCTTGGAGATGCGTTGCGGTTGAGCGGCGATATGCCAGCGGCGCTGAATGCGTACACCGCTGCCTACAACCTAAATCCAGCCAGCGCTGAAACTTGTAATAACCTTGGGGCAACACTGCAAGCCTTAGCTAGATTGGATGATGCGTTAGCGGCTTACGAAATGGCGGTTCAACTAGATCCAATGCGCGTTGAATTTTTGAGCAATCTCGGGTTGGCTTACTTTGCGTTGGAACGCTATTCGGAGTCGCTCGATGCTCATCGCAAAGCGTTCGCGCTAGACCCATTGAATGTGACCGTGCTTTACAACCAAGGGAATACGCTTCAGCGCATGTTCCGACCCGAGGAAGCGGCCCAAGCCTACGAGTTATTGCTCAAATTGGATCCAACGCATTCCGACGCATACTTTAACTATACGATCGCACTCAAGGCATTGAAGCGCGACGATGAAGCCTTAGCCGCCGCGGAAATGCGACTCAAACTATCTCCCGAGATAGGCAATGCAGCGGCAGTTGTCTTGCTTGGTCTGCAATCGAATTGCGATTGGGATCGAGTTCCTGAACTGACGCGACGCGTTATTCAAGCGATACAGGGCGATGACCCCAACGGTTGCGCCGACCCAATCGCTCCGTTCGCGTTTCTTGCGATGGCTGAACCGACCAGCGCGGCACTCCAGTATCGCTGTGGTTCGAAATGGCTAACCAAGATTGAACGAACAGCGCAGTCTCGGAACATGGTAACGCCCAACCATCGTCGTCGCCCCCGTCCCGAACGATTGCGCATTGGGTATTTGTCGGAAGACTTTCGAATGCACCCGGTTGCCTACGCCGTAGCAGAGCTCTTCGAAGCCCATGACCGCCAGCGATTTGAAGTCTTCGGCTACTCTTACTCGGTCGACGATGGGAGTGATATTCGCAAGCGAATCATTCGAGGCTTTGATTGTTTTCGCGACATTCTGTTTACGACTGTGCCAAGTGCTTACCAACAAATGGTCGACGATCAGATTGATATTTTGGTCGATTTGCAAGGCTACACAGGGGAATCCAAAACGGAACTCATCGTCAATCGACCAGCCCCCATCCAAGCGAACTTTCTGGGCTATGCCGGGAGCATGGCCGCCGATTTTATCGACTATATCGTTGTCGATGATTTTGTCGTCCCACGCGGTCAAGAACGCTACTTTCGTGAAAAATTCGTTCGAATGCCAAACAGCTACCTCATCGCTGACAGTCAACACGAAATCGGCGAGCAGACTCCGACGCGAGCCGATGTCGGGTTACCTGAAGATGCAATCGTCTTTTGCTCGTTCAATAACAGTTACAAGGTTACACCGGCAATGTTCGATCTATGGATGCGACTATTGCGAAAGCTTCCGAAAGCCGTCCTCTGGTTGCGTGCTTGGGGGGTAAAAGCTAAAGAAAATTTGAGACGCAATGCGACGAATGGCGGTGTCGATCCAAGCCGAATTTTTTTCGCGCCGCACGTGAGCACGGCCGACCATGCCGCGCGCCATCGTGTCATCGATTTGTTTCTCGACACGTTTCCCTACAATGCCCACGCGACCGCCAGTTTAGCCTTGCGAATGGGCGTACCGATCGTCACTTTGTCGGGAGAAACATTTCAATCGCGAGTTGCTGGCAGTCTGCTTCATGCGATGGGCCTTGATCAGCTCATCACCTATTCGTTCGAGGAATACGAAGCGAAGGTCGTCGAACTCGCAAGCGACCCGGATAAACTTCGATCACTTCGTCAACAAGTGACCGAACGAGCCACTGGGCATCCGATCTTTAATGGTCGCGTCTTTGCCAGGAACCTCGAAAAAGCCTTCGACGCCATGTGGCAAATTTTCGAACGCGGCGAGTCACCACGGGAAATCAAGATTGGGTCGTAGAAAGCTCGTTTGGCAGTAGTAGTTCTTTCTGCGCATCGGGATTCTTGCGAAACCAGCCGGCGACGATGGCCAGTGTTTCTTCGCGTCGTTGATATCGAGTCCCGATCGAATTGTCGCTATCAAGCCAGCGTTGAACTTCCTGGACTGCTTTAGGTTCGCCCCGTTTTGTTTTTGGGGCTCGAATGGCGTGCTCGACGACGCCTCGCCGAATAAAGTACCAAATATCCCGTCCATCGACTCCTTTAACCGGATAAATGCAGGTCAGTCGATTTCGAACTCGCGCATGATCTTCCAATCGTTTCACGAGCCATTTCATGACGAGATGGTCCTCGCGAAACCGAGTTGCTTGTTCGAAGTGAAGTCGTTCCGCAGCCAGATGCATTCGCTTTTCAAGCTCCTGCACCATGCTCGTCGAATCACCTTTGAGAAAGCCCCGCGCTGCATCAACTTGGTTTTGGTACTCGCGGCGCGAGCAACCGTATGCGCACGGCCCGAGACACGTTTGTAATTCATGGCGAACGCAAACGGCCCTCGCTTCGAGATCGAAAAGCTGTCGCTGATCGAGAAAAAGCATCGTCGTCTGATTGGAACAGTCCCGCAATTTAAAGCCACGGTTGAGGATTTCCGCAGCTCGCCGTACACGACCAGCTCCCATCAATGGACCTTCCCAGGCGATGGCTTGCGAGTCGGCTTCGTTTGCGACGTAAAAGGTGGCCGCGGGAGATTTACCGAGACAAAGAAAGAGGCTTTTCTGACGGTTTGGAATCCCCATCACATTAAAACGCGGCTTAAACAATCGAATCAGCTGCTGTTCGCGAAGGAGTGCCGCAAACTCGCTGGGCTGTGTTTCCCACACAATACGATGGGCAGCTTGAATGATTCGACCAGCCTTTTCGTCTTCATGGTTTGGCATGAAATAGCTAAGCAAACGACTTCGCAAGTATTTCGATTTGCCAACGTAGACCAATCGACCGACGGCATCGATCATTCCATAGCAGCCAGGTGACTTCGGCGTAAACCTGCGCACAAGATCGCGAAGCTCAGCCTGATTGGACGATTCAATGCGTGCTAACGCTTGTCCCGGGAAAGGAAGAAGATAGTCCGCCCCGAAATCTTGGAAGGTTTCATGACCAAATGCCTCGCTTTCTAGAATTGCTTCCATGCAAAAAATTTCCTGCTGAATTCGATTATCCGCTCGCCACTTTCGAAGAAATCATAACTCAAAGCGTAGGCGAGGGAACACGTTGCATTAATCTTTAGCTAGCTTGTGCTTTTTGAAGTTGCGAGCTCGGAAAACGGGGCGGTACAAGGCGAGCTGTGTGTCGCCCCTCCGGGGCTTGGTTGAAGAATGATAGCAAACCGGGGCTTATCAGCCCCGGCTAAGGTTGTGCCGACCCTTCAGGTCTAAAATGCGCAACCACAATTCTTATGCTTGAAGTAATGAAAAACATGCCACCCTCGCTTCAAAGTATCGCTGTGCGCTTCGGCCTATTTGGGCTCATCAACCTATTTAGCGTAAGCGGCGTTTGGTTGACCTTCCGGGGTAATATTGCCTGTGGCCCAAAGCAAACCGCGAACGACGAGGTCCATATACCGCGTGTCGGCAACAGTATCGTTTTGATGGCCAAGTGAGGTGCTGAAAATTTTCGTCTTGTTCGGCCCGTATTCATTCGTCCACGCGATCACGGAGGATGACTTCTTCGCGACTGCATTTGGATTCTCTTGAAGCTCCTTCTTGCTGGGCGGAGCGACTTGGTTTCCAGTGACAAGAGGAGTGGTTCCACTGAAGACGTTCATGTTGTTGTACAGCTCTTCATCAATGGTCGTCCAGTCTTTTAGTCCGCTGGTGATGACGTGACTTGAATCGGTGTAGACAACGTCGATCGGTGTTTTCGGTCCGTGGGAAGTCGATTGCACTCCAATCATTTCGTACCATTTCGCATTGTCGGCTCCAAGCTCGACCGGCTTTTTAAAATCGCCCCATCGATAGCTGTGCATGGCGCAATGGAGATTTACGGCTGGCGTTCCCTTGCGATGAGCGTTCAAAATACGATCAACGTACGGCTGCTCGGTCACATCGGCTGAACATTCGTCATGGATGACGACGTCATAGCCTTTCGCCCAGTCATCGGATTGATAGATCTCAAAGGAAGCCTTGGTGGTCGTATTCGTGCTGAGCACAACCGTCACCTCGGCATTGATTCGTCGCTCGATTCCCTCTTTCAGCAATTTGGTTTGCGTTTGATAGTCGTGGCAACAGCCACCGGCGACGAGCAGCACTTTGAGCGTCGATGACTTCTTCGTGGCGTCTTGAGCGACGGAGATGCACGGACTAAGAGTTAGACCAATGACAACAAGTAACTTGGCGGCGTAACTGAGTAAATGGGTTTGCATGAGAGAGACTCGTTGATGAAATTAAAAAAGTTGAGGGAGCTATTCACGGAGTGAAGGGCGACATATTACTCTAACTCGCAAACCTGCACATTGTCGATGAGCACACCGGCGGTGTCAGGACCGCTCGCACGGAAAACAAGCGAAGGTTTCTTGACTTTGAAATCAGCGGCTTTCGCTTTGAGTGTACCTTGGCCAGCGATCGTCGCGACTAACTCTTCCCCTTTGTTTTCGAGCAACAGCGTGTACCACTTGCCTGGTTCCAATTGAATATCCCCTTTGGCATGACTGATTGGTTTGGAATCTGGGTTGGCTTTGTCATTGTGCTCGATAATGGACCACCCTTTGTTCGTGATCGAAATCGAATAGAGATGCCCCTTCTTTTTGAGTTCGCCCGTTGCTGGATCAAAGCCTAGGTTGAATGCTTTTGCGCCGTCAAACATGAAATCCAATTGAACGGTCATGTTTTGAAGGGCGAGCGACTTTCGATAGGCACCAATATGTTTATCGGCCGCGATTTCGCTAAGACGCAATGCACCGTCCTGCACCTTTATGGCACCGGTATTTGCAACCCAACCTTTGGGAACGTCTTCGCCTTCAAATTTTTCGGAAAGAAGTTCCTTTCCTTTTTTGCCAAGCGTCGGCGTTAGATCGACCGCCATCACATTGTGAACAGAGAGCAACGCGGTAGTGACAATTAGAAGCAGAGTGCGCATGGAAAGAACTTCCTATTTGGCGGGATGGTACGACAGAGGAACATTATAGCCTTTGAGCGAATCGACGTGGAATTGAAACCACGAATCCTTTTGGCCTTCGATCATCTTCTTTTGGCTATGGTCGAGCCCGTCGACTTCGAAATACTCGTGTTCGACTTTCGATTCGTTGAGAGCCGCATGGAATTGCCTCACGGTCACGAGATGGTCAGGATCGGCCGTGCCGCAACCCATTCGAATACGGAGATTGCTCCGAATGTAATCAAGGTTTTTGGCAAGATTGAGGTAGGGATCGTTCGATAGGAGATGCTTCTCGTTCTCCCCGAGGTAGTCGTTGGGAAGCTGTGATTTGTCGGAGACATGATAGACGTTACCGCTTTGATTGAAGAGGGAACCAAACATTTCGGGATATTTCATCGCGAGATGCGTGGAGCCTCGACCGCCCATACTGAATCCCTCAATACACCTCCCTTTTCGGTCGGCGACGGTGCGATACGTTTTGTCGATGAGTGGTATTAACTCCTGGATCATCATCGTTTCTGCCATGTAGCGACCATTGCCTGAATCCTGATACATGGTGGCTCGTCCTCCATTGGGAAAGACGATAATTATTTCTGGCCATCGACCAGCGAGAATACCTTCGTGGAGAACCTCGGCCGAATAAACACTTCGAGTTTCATTTCCCGTTGCGCCATGCAAATGGTAGATCACGGGATAACGACGCTTGGTGGCGGTCGCATAAGAGGGAGGCAAGTAAATGCAATAGCCAACATCGCGGCTCATAGACGGACTGCGAAACTGATGGTGCGTCACATTCGTCGGAAGAGGTGACTTGACTTCTGAAAGCCACATATCGTCCGAATTGGACTTCTTCGGGTCCGATTTAGTGACTTTTTTCGATTGTGCAAACACTGATGTCGAGATCGATAGAAAGAGCAAAACAGAGATCAATCCTTGGATCGCTACATTCATGATGCCGTTGCCTTCTTTGCTTTGCCTTTTTTAGCTTTTTCACCTTTGGCGTTTGCGGCTTTAGCTTCTTTGGCTTTCTGTTTTGCTCCTTCCTCTGCTTGTCCCTTCGGATACGGTTTGACGTGAGCCCTTTCTGCCCACGCGTCCCAGGCAGCCGACATCGATTGAAGGCGGTCTGGCTGTGTGGATGCAAGGTTTTGTTGTTCGGTACGATCGGATTTAAGATCGTAGAGTTCCCATGGACCGTTGTAGCCTATTCGTGCAAGCTTCAAATCGCCCATTCGAATGGCGGCGTTGCCTTCGTGTTCCCAGTAAAGCGCTTCACGTTGAATCGGCTTGGCCGCGAAAACGGGGAGCAGACTTTTACCTTCCATCGGGAGGATCGATTGTCCATTGTGGGAGGCAGGATACTTGGCTTCACTCGCATCAACACAAGTCGCCATGATGTCGATCAGATGAGCCGGCTCGGTCCGGATTTCGCCACGGCTTACAATTCCTGCTGGCCAGTGCGCGATGAAGGCCGATGCAATCCCGCCTTCATGGTTGTAGTGTTTGTATTTACGAAAAGGGGTATTCTGAAGGAAGGCCCACGATTCGCCACAAAACCAAGTTGACTTCGCGTTGGTGGGGTCCCCTTCTGTTCGGCCGTTAGGCCCCGACTCGGCATTGCCGCCATTGTCACTCATGAACATGATCAAGGTGTTGTCGAGAACACCACGTTGCTTGAGCCCGTCGACCAGATTGCCGATTGCAACGTCCATCCGATAGACGCAAGCGGCATAGGTTGCCATAAGATGGTCAAAACGATCTTGTTCTTCCTCCGATACAGATGACCAGGCTTGGATATCGTTTGGTCGAGGCGCGGGCTTCCAATTTTTGTCGATGAGACCAAGCTCCAGTTGTTTAGCATGCCGTTTCTCGCGAAGCGCATCCCAACCGGCCTTGTACTTCCCACGAAATTTTGCAATCGCGTCGGCGGGTGCTTGCAATGGGAAGTGCGGAGCATTGTGGGCCAGATAAAGGAGGAACGGTTGCTTGGCAGAACGCGCCTCATCGATGAAACCAAGTCCGGCGGTCGTCCATAAATCGGTCGAATACCAATCCTTCGGCAATCGCACGTCGTCGTTTTCGATCGATTCGCCATTGAGGAATAGTTTGGCTTTATCAGATCCTGGAAAGAAAAATCCGCCGGCGGCGGCATTCAGACTTCGATCAAAACCACGGCCCCAGGGAGTCACGCCCAGGTTTTGTCCAACGTGCCACTTCCCAGTCATGGCGGTAAAGTAGCCGGCAGGCTTGAGCACTTCCGCGATCGTCACGCACTGAGCGTTGAGCCGACCCTCGTAGCCTGGTAGCTTCTTATCATCGGTCATATGCCCAACACCGGCTTGGTGCGGATACAAACCGGTTAGTAACGACGCTCGGGTGGGACAGCATCGAGCCGTGTTATAGAACTGCGAGAGCCGGACCCCATTGGCAGCCAAGGCATCGAGGTTCGGCGTCGGGATTTCGCTACCAAAACCTCCGAGATCGGAGAACCCCATATCGTCAACGAGCACAACTACAATGTTGGGCCGTTCAGCCGCCATCGCGAGGCTGGCTGTCATGACGAAGGTTGCGATGGAGACAAAAGACTTCACGTTCATAGCGGTGGGATTTCTTCGAAAGAACTAAGGCTGGGTGAGGGACCGAATGTATTTGACTTCTTCGGCGAGGTAGGGCGATCCGTCTTGCTTCAAGATATCGTGAAACCATACAGGAGGTTCCGATGTGTACGACTTCTTCCATGAATCCCAGGGATAGATGGTTTGTGATTTACCGTTCACAAATCCCCAGCAGTACGCAGCGACCTTGGCATCCTTCATCAACTTGAGCTGTGGTTCAAAAGTGCTTTTGACTGGACGCGCCATGAATTCGGTACAAAGCACCGGTCGACCAAAGGTACTCAATCGCTCGATACATTGCTTCATGTCTTTTTCGTTGCCATAGCAGTGGTAACTAATCACATCACTATTGGTGAGTTGTATTTGTTTACAAGGGGAAAGAAACGCGATGCTTTGCGACTCATTCCAGACACCGGATGTAAGGGGTTGCGATGGTTTGGCTTGGCGGGCCCACGTGAAAATGTCAGGGAGGAGTGCATTCACCAAATCGGGTTTGTTTTTGGGCTCCATATTCGGTCGCCCAGGAGCTCCACCATCAAAATTGTCAGGCTCGTTCCAAATGTCCCAAGCCACGACTCGTGCGTCATTTGCAAAGCGGCTGACGACTCCGATCGTGTATTCCTTCAAGTGAGGGAACGCAGTTGGATTTTTCAAAACCAACACTCCCGGATTTTGAACCCAACCGGAGTTGTGAGTGTATGGTCGAGGTTCAGGTTGTTTACCAAGCTTCGGAAGGGGATGCCAACAGCTATCGTAAAGCACAAACATCGTCTTAATCTTATGTTTGTCGGCGATCGTCAAAAACTGATCGAGCCGTTTCATGAAGCCATCTTTGTCTTGCAACCAAAGAAGATCGTGCAAAAAAACGCGCACCGAATTGAAGCCTAGCTTTTCGGCATATCCAAGTTCGCGATCGATCGTCGCCGGATCGAATGTCTCGGCTTGCCACATCTCCAATTGATTGATGGCCGTGCTGGGCAAGAAATTGCATCCGATCAACCAAGGCTGCTGCGTGTACCAGTCATTGGCTTGAGCTTTCGACCACCGTCCTGCCGCGTCCGTTCCCTTGCCGGTTGATTGGGCGTAAATAGCTGAACGAGAAGCCGCCAGCAATACGACGAGAAACAGACTGAAACGCAATACGAATGACATAAATCGGCCGGAGGTAGGAAGGGATTGTCCAGGAGATCGACAACCAATGAGACTAATGTGGCTTCGATGCGTTGTGAAGGAGCCAAGGAAGACTTTTCCAAATCAAGCCACCGCAAAAGGGGGTTCAGCTCCGTAAAAGACACATTGGGCCTTTGAGGAGTCGGTTCGATTGAGACCGATCAGCTCAATTCAATAGATAGCTGGTGAGAGCCAACTCCATGTTAAGTTTCGAGCGCTGCTTGAATTGCCTTGACGAGACACTCACCGCCAAACTCGGGGGTGCGATCGGCAACACTCATTCGTCCGTTGGCTGCCATGCGATTTAAATCGTCGTCGCTGGTCGCCATGACGCGGTCGATAGCCGCATAGGTGTTTTGTTCATTGTCGGGGGTGAATTGCCAACCGTTCTCGCCTTCGACTACAAGGTCGAGCGTTCCTTGCGCGTAGATACTCGACAGTATCGGCAAGCCTGAGTGCATGGCTTCGTCGACAACAAGCCCCCATTCATCTGCCAGGGTTGGGAAGACCATGATGCCATGCGATGCATATTGTTCACTAAGCTTCTCCGGGGGGACACTCCCAATCATGTTTACAGTTAAGTTCGATGGATGCTGCATCGATTCAATAGCTGATTGCAACGGACCGCGACCAACCATTGAAATTTCAACCTGTTGATCTGGATGGTCGACACACCACTTTCTGAGAATGTTGAGGAACAGAATCGGAGCTTTTCGTTCCGTGAACTGGCCAACGAAAATCATCCGCCGTCGCTGCGATGAGTTACGTAGAGTTGAACCGCTGTGGAGCATCGCTGGATGAGCAACATAGGGAACGTGTTGCAGTTTTGGCGGTGGAACCCCTAGGCCTTGCAAGTACCGTTCGCAGCTCGAGCCTTGATACGTCACCACATCAGCGCACCTTAACAATATCTTGCGCAAGAGCAGACGACTACGACTCCACGATCGCTCGGTATGCTCAGAGACGTTAATGGCGAGAACCAGTCTCGATCGACGATGAAGCAATCGATAGACGGCGGCGAAAATAGATCGAGCACCTAGCTCGTACGACACCACGACGGCTGGCTTGAGTCTACGGAGTTGAAAAAATGTGTCGTACGGAAAATGGACGTTGATGTTGTCTTCAAATCCCGCCTCGTGCTTCCATTTCTTCCGAATTGTCCACGTCTTTTGAACGGTCGTATCGAGGGCTTGATGGTCCGGCTTATAGTCTCGCTGTGGCTCAATCCAGACACTCATCAAAATCTTCATTCCCGGAATCCGCTGGGCGGCTTCTCGGATCTGAGGCTCCTGATGCTTCATAATGTACTGAATCAGCAGCACAACCGGCTTACTTACCGTAGGTCTAACGATAACGGTACGGTCGTTGGCTGTTGGTTGAGTATTTGGAGCAGTGGTTGGAGACATTCGAGCGTATAAAATTCTGAGCAAATGGGCGTCGCATTACTATCGTAATCCGACGCCCGAAGAACTCTATCGCTTTTGCCACAAACTACTTTGGATGGCGTCCGGGGCGATGAAATCCTAGCTTAGAAAGGGCCTGGTACACTTCTTCCAGCGTCTTTTCGCCAAAATTAGAAATACTCAGAAGCGTTTCGGGGTTGCTGTGGAGCAGGTCTCGAACGGTAAAAATCCCTTTTTCTTCCAGACAGTTTGTCGTTCGTACTTGGAGATCGATTTCGGCGATGCTCAATTCCATCCGTTCTTGACGCAGTCGCAAGTCCTCATCTGCACGGCTCAGTGGTATACGAGTCATTCGTAATTGCCTCCTTGAAGAGTATTGAATCGTTCATCGGCGAGTCGAACCAATCCTCTGGTTCGATGCTTCCATGCTCGCCATTGATCACGGCTAGTGTTTTATAGCCAGTTACTCTCAATAGAAAAAGTATCTTCGGAAGAAATCGAAAAGATATTTTATTGCTGGCATTTCTCGTTAAACTCTCGGCTAACGATAACTGCTATACAAGACTGACAACTTCAGAGTTGTTACCTCGCTCGCCAAGCGCGATGGATTATTCGAACTTTACCAGCGTTCTTGGCGAACGTGGCACCATTGAACATGCCTGCAATTTATTCCGTCGGTATCGATCTTGGAACCACTAACTCAGTGCTAGCTTATTCGCGGATCGATGAGAAGATCGCGGAAGTTTGCTTCCTCGCCATTCCACAGATCGTTTCTCCCCAGCAATCGGAAGCAATGTCGTCATTGCCTTCGTTCGTATACTTGCCAACCGACTCCGAGAAGAGCGATGGTTCTTTGAGTGAGTTTGGAGAGGTGTGCGTTGGTAGCTATGCTCGAAGGATTTCTGCTGAACAACCGGAGCGAACGGTAGCGGGGGCGAAGAGTTGGCTATGTCATCAGGAAGTCAATCGTCACGACCCGATTCTGCCGTGGCAGGCTCCCGAGGAAGTTCAAAAGCTTTCGCCGGTCCAAGCGTCGACCCTCTTCTTAAAACATCTGGTGCAAACTTGGGAGCGGGCCTTTCCCGAATCACCGTTATGTGATCAGCAAGTGACGCTGACTGTCCCGGCGTCATTTGATGTCGTCGCACGTGAATTGACGCTTGAAGCAGCACGCAACGCCGGGTTGCCAAACGATCTCATTTTGCTTGAAGAGCCACAAGCCGCACTTTATCACTGGTTGCATACGCGTGGTGAAAACTGGCGAGACAATCTTTCGGCAGGCGATAGAATCCTCGTCTGTGACTGTGGCGGCGGTACGACCGATTTGACTCTCCTTGAAGTCGACCAAGAAGACGGTTCACTTCAACTGAAACGCATCGCTGTCGGGAATCATTTGCTCGTTGGCGGTGACAACATGGACTTGGCCATGGCTCATTTCGCAGCCCACAAGTTCGCGGAGACGGGTGTCAAGCTAAGCCCATGGCAATCGATCGGGTTATGGCATGCGTGCCGAGCTGCCAAAGAGCGACTGCTATCGGGTAGCGACGTTCAGTCTCATCCCGTTTCGGTTCTTGGACGCGGAAGTCGCTTGATCGGTGGCACCGTTTCGATCGAGCTGAAACGCGAAGAGATCGAACAGGTCCTCATCGACGGCTTTTTTCCTCGCTGTACGGCCCAGGATCGGCCTGAAAGTGATGCCTCGATCGGTCTTCAAGAGTTGGGGCTAAACTACGAAAGCGACACGGCGATAACCAAACATGTGGCTGCCTTTTTGAACGACCATCGTTCTCCATCCGATACCGCGCACGATATAGGTATCCCATCGCGGTTGTTATTCAACGGCGGTGTTTTTAAATCGCGAGTCCTCAAGCAGCGAATGATCGACGTCTTAACATCCTGGAAGCAGGATTCGAATTCTATCGAAGTGCTCGGCGACGAACGCGATCTCGACTTGGCCGTCGCCGGTGGTGCGGCTTATTATGGTTGGTCGAAAGTGAATGGGGGTGTACGCATTCGGGGTGGAATTGCGAGTAGCTTTTACGTTGGAATCGAAGCCAGCGGTCCGGCTGTGCCTGGCATGCCACGTCCCGTTCAAGCCCTTTGCGTCGCCAAACAAGGAACGGAAGAGGGGACCGAATCGGAAATCCCCAATCGGCAGTTTGGTTTAGTGGTTGGAAAGCCCGCAAAGTTTCGTTTTTTTAGTAGCCACGTTCGATCGGAAGACGAAGTCGGTCATATGCTGAAATTCTGGGACGAAGGGGAGCTCGTCGAATCGAACTCGCTTGAAATCGTTTTAGCGGATGAAGCCGCGTCCCCCGACGTTCAGTCTGAAAATGGGAGTTCCCCGAAAACGAATCCTAATTTGATTCCCGTTCGCTTTCAAAGCAAGATTACCGAGTTGGGGATCTTTGAGCTTTGGTGTGTTAGCTTGCGTGACCAACGTCGATGGAAGCTGTCATTTAACGTACGTCCAAAGTCGTAGGCGAAGTCTTCCAGCCACGTGAGCCTGAGGCGCTAGCCGATCCATTAGCGCAATCAATAAATAGCACAATGTAAGCGGCTAGATACTCCTTCGAGAGAATCGGCTAGCGGCTTTTGAAAGTTGCGCATGTCGGCAGGGCCGAAGGCCCGGAACAACCTATGCCGGTGGCGAAGCCATCGGTATGCATGTTTTTTAGAGTCTTAAGCCCCGAAGGGGCGGCACAATGCCAACTGTGTCGCCCCTCCGGGGCTTGGTTGAAGAATGATATCCAAACCGAGGCTTATCAGCCCCGGCTAGGGTTGTGCCGACCCAGGGCAATCGCACAACGAACCCTTAAAAAGCTGCGATGAGACGGTCAAACGCTTGGTCGTCCCATCCGCAACGTTTGCGTTTGCCTCGGATTGTATCTTTGATGGTAGTGTCCCGTTGTAAAACGCTAAGGGCCAGGCG
>JANOAI010000367.1:0-45968 GCA_031411055.1 Pirellulaceae bacterium | reverse complement strand
AGCGGAACAGCGCAAGCTGTCCGGTGTATTTCGTATTTTGCTTGGTTATACGGCCAACCAAGAACCGGGCGGCTCGCGACGCACCGCTAAAGTAGATTGCATTGGGCGAAAGCCGCGGTTCTTGTACTGAAAACCGTGGCTGACACCAAAACGTCTATTGGTTTCGCAAACCTCGCGAATCATTGGAAATTAGATTAACAGTAACGCTGTCCAACTAGTCCAACTTAAATGTTGTGAAGACTTGAACGACGATTGTCGGATTATTGATATCGACTATTTCGCGTTCGTCGTCGGCAATGTGTCGCTTGGTTTCAGGAATGCCGGCATTCGTTGGAACAACATAGGCGTAGGGAACTTGAGTTATTTCGGGTTGAGCTATTATCCCTCGCTCAACCTTTCGGATTGATCTGGTCCCATGAATATCGGCGCTGGCAGTTTTCGCCATTTTTTCAGCTTCGGCTCGAGCCTTTTGGAAAGCCGTTTCGAAAGCTATCTGTAACGTCTCGTCGGAAATTTTTGCAATGTATCGAAATCGGCATTTGGGGTCGTTTAAGACCGGCGAACCATCGAATGAAGACACAAATGGATGGTATACATTGTTCCCAGCAATCGATAAAATCATCTGCTGTTCTTGAGGAGTCAATTTCTCAGTATACCGGCGGCCTTGAAGATCTTTTTCGAGAATCGATCGTCGGAGGTTGGAGGGCATGAGTCTAATTTTATCGTCCACCGGTCCCGATATCTTCCAGTCAGCGATAACCGAACATGTGGCTGTGTAGACGTGCGGCATGTCAGCTTCTTCAAGTTCATCAACATTGCCTTGATTGCCGCCTTGATTGGCACCCAACACCAACCCACCGGCCCCATTCATGACACGCATTTGCATCGTCTGTTGCCGCGATTGTTTTCGTGCCTGCTCAAAGTTGGAGACACCCGGTATCGCGGCCGACACGGTTGGTTCCAATATTTTGATTGACTCTTTCGCGGCTCCGAGAAAGACCAACTCTTTTTCAACACGTTGCGTATGATCCCGCAACGTCCGAAGGGCCGATTCTCCATCGCGATCTTCGGCACTTGCCGTCAGGGTCAATCGCAACGCCATGGGCTCCAGCGGGATGGTTTCCGAACCGGAACTGGAAACGCCATCGGCCGTCGCCACGAGCCCGGTCGAATCGACTGACACTTGAGCCACCGCGAATGGAAGACTTGTTGTCGAACAAATCGCGACCCAAAGTATCTGAAAAACGAAGATCGACCGACCCAGACTTCTCATCTTTTTATCTCCCTACCTGCAACGTTTTCCTGTGAATCGCCGACCCAATTGGCGTCAATTAGTCTACCTTCCCAGTCGTTGTTAAATCGCATACCACGACAAGCCGGAAGGCAAAACGAAGGAAATTTAGGCTCCGGAAGCGAATATACAGGACAATTTGCGGTTTTCGATAGGAAACCATGGCTGATAAGATTAGCGTTGTCATTTCACCATTTTTTGAGGCCAAGCTTACTTAATGCGATCGCTTCCAATCGTAGAACGCTCTTCTGTCGGAACCAGCACCGAGAACGACTTGTCATCCGAAAGCGCGCCGTCCAAAGGTCGCTACTCGTTTATTAGCCTCGGCTGCCCCAAGAATCTCGTCGATAGCGAGCAAATGCTTGGGTTGCTCGAATCCGATGGCTACCATTTGGTGAGCGACCCCGAGAAGAGCGATTTCGTGGTTATCAACACCTGCGGTTTTATCGACAGCGCTCGCAAAGAGTCTTTTGGCGCGATCGATCAGATGCTGCAACTGAAACGCGAAGGAAAGATTCGCGGAGTTCTGGTCACTGGCTGTCTGGCAGAACGTCAACGTGAACAACTTTTGGAAGCTAGACCGGAGATCGATGGATTGGTAGGCGTCTTTGGGCGCGATGATATCACGTTGATGGCTGATCGCTTGACCAGCAACTTGACGAGCACGCTCGAAGAACAACGAACGATCTTTCGCCCCGCTCCCATTCGCGCACTCGCCGACGAAAATCGACTTCAAGTCACTCCGCCGCATTTTGCTTATCTTAAGATCTCGGAAGGTTGCGATCGGCTATGTACGTTCTGTGCGATTCCCAAGATGCGCGGCAAGCATGCCAGCAAACCGATAGACTCGATCCTTCGCGAAGCACAAAAACTCGCAGATCGTGGTGTCCGTGAACTCATCATCGTCGCTCAAGATACAACGTACTACGGTATTGATATCGACGGTAAACCTCGTTTGGCTGAATTGTTGACCAAGCTCGATGCCATTGAAGGCTTTGATTGGATCCGCTTGATGTACTTCTATCCGATGTACATTGACGACCATTTGATCCAAACGATTGCGGGGGCCAAACGGATTCTGCCTTACATCGATATGCCGTTACAACATGTGAACGATACGATGCTGAAGCGCATGTCGCGACGCGTAAATCGTTCGCAAACGGAAGAGCTCGTTATTAAGCTCCGCGAAGGAATTCCCAATTTGGTCATGCGGACCACGATGATCGCTGGCTTCCCGGGTGAAACGGATGAACAGTTCGACGAACTCGAGGACTTCGTGGGGCGGGCACGATTTGAACGATTAGGCGTGTTCACCTACTCGATTGAGCCAGAAACACCGGCTGCCAAGCTTGACGAGCATCTTCCGGAGCGAATCAAGAAGGAGCGACGCAATCGACTGATGGCGGTTCAGCAGCAGAACGCATTTCATTTTTGCGAAAGCCAGATCGGCAAGAAGCTCGACATTCTGATCGATCGCCCATTCGATGAATCTAAGAATGTTTGGATCGGTCGATCGTTTGCCGATGCACCTGACGTCGACTCAGTCGTCTACGTCACAGGCGATCCAAGCTCACCACTTGCCGCTGGCAATCTTGTCCCAGCCGAGATCGTAGCCTTCAAAGACTACGATCTGGTGGCTGCGGTAGTTTAGTTTGATCGTCCTCGATTTGAACTAGCAACGGCTGCTCGTCGTTGCCCCTTCGCTATTGCACAGCTTACATCTCGATTTCGTAGCCGGCTCGGTACGGTCGGACCAACATCGAGTTGGCTTGATCGTCGCCGGTGATTTGCTCAGCGTACGCATCCCATTTTACTTCGCGGCCGAGGCGACCTGAGATACCGGCCAAGTGGCAGACGTTGAGCATCTTCATATGCGAGTGAACGTCTGAAATCGGTTCTTGCCTCGATTTGACGCAGTTGAAGAAACAGGCCCAATGTCCCTTACGCTCGCTCTCTTCCATCGGCAGACCCTTATACGCCTTCTTGATCGCATCCTCTGGCAACGGATTGTCTTTGAGATCATCGACCGGTGCGCCGGTAAGCTTCCCGCGATTGACGAAGATGCGTCCCTTCTCGCCCTCAATCATGACGCCGTTATCGAAGTCATCGTCTTTGTTGACGATAATGAGTTCGGTGCCACCTGCAAATGTCGCCAAGAATCGGAACGACGTTGCCGTATTGTAACGATCTCTCTGGACTGGAACGCCATCTTTGAATTCAACCGGATGTTCGGCTGTACCACCAACGGATAGCGGTCCGCCGTTCTGACCGTTAACCATGAGTGCCCACATTGATATATCGACGTGGTGAGCGCCCCAGTCGGTTAGCTTGCCACCGGAGAATTCATACCACCATCGGAATTCGTAGTGACCATTGGTCGGTGGACGATTTGCCGTTGGCTTCTTCCCTTTCTCATCGGCATCTTTCTTTTTAGGCGAGACTAAAACGCGGTAGTCTGCTTTGGGGGCTGGACCTAGCCAACGATCCCAGTCGAGATGAGCTGGAACGTCGACGACAGGCAAAGCCGGACTCGTTGGGGCTCCGCCGATGGCCGCCGTAATTCGCTGAATACGACCGAGTCGGCCTTCTTGTACAATGGCAATGGCTATGGTGAACAGATTGAACGTACTGCGTTGTTGCGTCCCTACTTGGACGACTCGTCCCGTCTGTTTCTGAATCTTGCGAATCAATTTCCCTTCATCGATCGTCAGGGTGAGTGGTTTTTCGCAGTAAACGTCTTTGCCCGCCAGCATCGCTTCAATGAGCGGCTTGGTATGCCAATGATCGGGCGTTGCGATGTGGATCACATCGATATCTTTGCGCTCAAGGACTTTGCGATAGTCTTTGTAGAAATCGGCTTTCCCTTTGCTGAGTTGCTCGTTCGCGGCTTCACCGCGTTGCGAGTCGACGTCGGCGATCGCAACCACATCGCAATAGGATGAGGCCGCTTTCATGTTCCCCAAGCCCATGCCACCGGCCCCGATCAACCCGAGACGGAATCGATCATTCTTCGACTTCGTCTCATCGGCCAATGTTCTCGCCGTGGAAAAGAAATAGGGGACAGTAGCAGCTGCTGCGGACTGAGCGAGAAAAGCACGTCGCGAACGTGAACTTTGGGACATGAGAGTTCCTAGGTGGGAAAGAGAATACGGTTGGAAATCAGTCGCTCGAAAGTATAGTCCAGCGTCTTGGCAGATTCCAGTAACGACAGCGGTCTTATTCCAAAGGGATTCGAAGGGGCTTTCTTGGCTTTTGTCGATTGAAAATGTTATCTTGTACGCTTGAGTGCGTTTTGTTGATTCCAGTCGAGGTCAATTGCGAAGATGGTTTCTTTATTTAGTCGCGTTTGTATCGGTTCTGTTTTTCTCGTTATGGTTACTTCCCTGGCCCTTAGCGAAAGCCGGGAGTGGGTGGATTCCACCGGGATGTATTCGGTAAAGGGGACAATAATTGCTTACGACGCATCATCGATCATTTTGAAGGTGGATGGAAAGGTCAATGCCAAGAGCCCGGACTTGGTGTCAATGCCGATCGATAAGCTTTCCGAGCAAGATCGCGCCTATCTGAATTCGAAAGAAGCAACACTGGCAATGAATGAGGCTGATAAACCTCAACGCTGGACCATGAAGAATGGAATGACGATCATTGGCAAAGTGGTCGGTTATGGGCGGAAGGACGTGACCATTCAGCGACGCCGCGGGAAAGTTTATGTCAATGATCGTCTGATAACGACCCTGCCTGAGATTTATCAACGGTTTATCCCGAAGATCATCGAGCATTTTGACAAGGTCGAACTACCGGATGATAAAGCTTTTGATGCTTGGATGATCAAGCAGAAATCATCCCCTCGAACTTTTCGTTGCGACGGCGTTGTAATCGAACTTGAAAATGGTGAAGAGTATTCTGTCCCCTTTTTCTTTTTCACCGAAACGGACAATAAGATGTTGCAACCAGGCTGGGAGCAATGGCTGGCATATCAGGAAGATCATGAGAGACAGGAGAAAGAAAGTCTTTACTTGCAATCCCAAGCCATCGCCTATCAACAGCAACAGGAACAAGAGCGGCAATTCAATCAACGCATCGCTATGATGCATCTGGAGCTAGCAGCTGTAAATGCGGGGGTCACTTCGATGTGGGAGGTTTATCTTGAACCTCCCTTCGGCGTGCGAGGTTATCCTCAAAACGTCGTGATAACCGCTCGCGATAGCGATCAAGCAACATACTTAGCATTGCAAAAATTCCCCGGTTACGTCGTCGGAGCCGTGAGCAAAATCGCGGGACGATATCGATAAGATTGGCTACTATCGTCAAACGATTGGGTAGCAATTTATTGATTGCATCCTAGCAACTTCTCTATGCCGTAAATATCATGGTTCCGTTTAACGTTGCGAACACTTCGTTTCGAGTTCCTCCGTTCCAAGTGCTATTGTTGCGTCCCCTCCTCGAATTCCCCGGTAAGTCCAACCATGCGTACCCTATCTCAATGTTTGCTCTCCGTCGCTTCGTTACCGCTAATCGCTTTCAGTTCGGCGCTCGCTCAAGAAGCTCCGGCCGTTTCGAAACTCGATCCTGCCATGGGAGCGAACAAAGCTGCCGCCGCGAACTTGGATTGGCATGATGTTCAAAAATGGGGTGTCGAAGGACGTATTCTTCCTGCGCAAGAACGCCTACGTTGGTTTGACCGACTACCCGCATCCGGCGAGAAAACGGTGACTTCCAGTGTTTGGAATTTGAGCCGCGATAGCGCCGGGATGATGTTCCGTTTCAAGACAAACGCAACTTCCATCCATGTCCATTACAAGCTCATCAAAGATACACTCGGCTTGCCGCATATGCCTGCAACCGGAGTCAGCGGCGTCGATTTGTATGCCCGAGACGAAAATGGAAAATGGAAGTGGGTCCAAGTTACCAGGCCCGCAAAGCAAGAAGTGAAAGCGGAAATTATTAGTGGCCTCGCCGAAGGATATCGTGAGTACGCCGCCTATTTACCACTCTACAATGGCGTCGAGTTCATGAGCATTGGGGTGAAGCAAGGGAGTCAGTTCGAAGGATTGTCGCCGCGTGAAAAACCAATCGTCTTTTACGGTACCAGCATTACCCACGGCGCGTCGGCTAGTCGCCCAGGTATGGTTCACACAGCTATTTTGGGTCGTCGCTTTGATATGCCCGTCGTGAACCTTGGCTTTTCCGGGAACGGACGGATGGATCAAGCCGTCGGAGAATTCCTCGTTCAAGTCGACGCGGCCGCCTACGTGATTGATTGCCTCCCCAACATGCAACCGGATCAGGTTCGCGAAAAGTGCATTCCGCTTGTTAAGCAAATTCGGGCGGCGAAACCCAAAACGCCCATCGTGCTTGTCGAAGATCGACGCTTTTCCAATAACTGGATTACCCCCAAGAAGTATCAATTTCACACCGACAATCACGCAGCATTGAAAGAGTCGTATGACAAGCTAATCGAGGAAGGAGTGACCGGTTTGGCTTATATCCCCGGCGATCACCTCTATGGTGATGATACCGAAGGAGCCACCGATGCATCGCACGCCAACGACCTCGGCTTTTTGCGACAAGCCGACATCTTCGAGCCAATTTTGAAAGCCGCGATGTCGACGAACTAGAGCATTTTCATGAACGACGTAGGCTTGGAAAACGGAAAAGCCTTATTTGCACAGTGCAGTCGAACCGACACGGTGCTCACGCGAGGATTCAATTTATGGCTTTTGAGATGCTAAATCGATACAAATACATTCTTCGTCATTTCGAATAAAAGCACAACGATGTGCAAAAGCAGGTGCCGACCAAACGACGGGCCGGCCAAATGCATCGTTGGTAGTTTCGATAACTTTCGTACGGTCGATCTCGCTCATCCCCTCACGAGTGAAGTTTGCGAAAATCAACTCGCCGGTCTCGGCGAACAGAATATAACGATCCGCGTGCTTGACGATGAATGCCGTTCCGGACTGGGTCGGGCGTTTTCCGAGCGGAGCGCCAGACTCCCAAAGCCGTTTCCCTTCCGGGAATTCGATCGCCATGGACGCACCGCTTTCATCCATGCCATATAAGAATTGCCCGTCAAAGATCGGTTGAACATTCACTGGCGACATGGCATGTTTGGCTTTGTCTCGCCAAACGGTTTTCGCCATTGGCGCGTCCGCTGAAAGTTCAAGCAAAAGATTTCGCTTATTAAAACCACCGACATAGAGGTACTTCCCCATATGAACAGGAGTCATGATGATTGAACCATTATTCGCTTCATACGGTTCAGTCCAATAGGACTTGCCGGTTTCCGGATCGAGCGATGCAATCCAACTGGGGCTCATCATGATCAATTGCCGCTTGCCTCCAGCTTCTATGATCGTCGGTGGCGAATAGCCTTGCTCTTTGGCCGATCCGTATCTCCAAAGTTCTTGTCCCGTGGCTTTGTCTAAAGCAATCGTATGCGAACCGTTTCCGCCTGCTATACAAATTAGCTTATTGCCATCGATGAGTGGATGACTGGCATATCCCCACAGCGCGGTCTTGGTCTGATAAGCAACTTTCAGATCTTTCGACCAGAGGACCTTGCCAGTCGCGGCGTCAAAGCAAATCAAATCGCCTTCGGCTCCAAGCGTGTAAACAGAATTTCCATCGACCACGGGAGTACACCGTGGACCAGCCGGATAGGAAATCGTGTACTTGACTGCGTACTCGTGTTTCCAAATGGGTTCGCCTGATTTCGAGTTCAGGCAAAGCACGCGCTCGACACCGGTGGTTTCCGTTCGCTCAAAATTCGCGATCTTGACATTATCCTTGGTAACGTAGTCGGTAACGTAAAGCCGATCGCCGACAACGGCCGGTCCGGAATAGCCGCCAGCAATCTTGGCCCGCCAAACGATCTTCGGCCCACCGGCTGGAAATTTTTCGATGATTCCCGTTTCACGCCATACGTTGTCGTGTTGCGGTCCCATCCAATGCGGCCATTCATCGGCGTAAGCCAATATGTACGAATATGAGGTAAAGAAACAAACCAACCCACAGAGACCGAAGGATCGTAAAGAATCGGTCGTATTTCGAATGGAACTTTGCATAGTACGTATGGTTGAGATTGAGTGTTGAACTTTTTCGATAGCGTTCAATCAGCTTGAATTTTTTTCACGTCGAAAGCGAATGCATCTCCAAGACGCACGACTCGTTGGTTATCATACTATCGCATCAAGTCTAAACGAACCATGTGGACACATTTTCTGCGAATCGTATTTTTACGTATGCGTCTAATTCGAAGCCTTGTCTTGTTCGCTGGCTATTTGATTTTTCATCAAGGTTTCTGTGATGGCCAGGAATCGGTCGTCAATCTTAACAGCATTGCTTCGGATATCTCGGTTCCACCAGTTATCGACGATTTACCGGAGGCTGGCAAACGCGTTCGTCAGCGCAACACTGGCTTCGAAGATTGGAACCTTTATCACGCTCTTTACCTTCCAACCGATTGGAAGCCCGGTCAAGTTTATCCTGTGATAGCTGAATATCCTGGCAACGGCGGCTACCAAAGCAAACTCGGTGATGAAAGTCGTGGTCGTCCCGAAGATTGCAAACTCGGTTTCGGCGCGACCGGTGGCCAGGGAGCCATTTGGGTTTCGTTGCCATTCGTCGATACGACCAACAAGTGTCATTCTATTCGATGGTGGGGCGATGCCGATGCAACTGCTACCTACTGCCGACAAACGATCGATCGCATTTGTTCCGAGTTCGGCGGGGATCGAAAGCGAGTTGTCCTCGCCGGATTTTCGCGAGGCGCGATCGCTTGTAGCTACATCGGTTTGCGAGACGATGCGACGGCTCAGCTCTGGTGCGGTTTGATTGCTCATAGCCATTACGATGGCGTGCGTCGATGGGGATACCCGGACGATGATCCCGAATCGGCCAGGAAACGCTTAGCTCGGTTCGAAGGGAAAGCTCAATTCGTTTCCAACGAAAACAGCATCGAACCAACCAAGCGTTTTCTTGAAGCGATCGATATTCAAACCGAATACGTTGCGTTGCCTTATCCGAATCACTCTGACGAATGGGTGTTGAAAGACATTCCCGAACGCGAGCGACTACGGAACTGGCTGAAAAAAATTTTCGCGTCTACCGATTAGCTGGACTACCAACGCATCACCCAACCACCGTCGACGTTAATCGATTGGCCGGTAATGTTGTTGGCACGCGAACTGGCGAGAAAGACGATCAAATTTGCAATGTCTTCCGGCGTTTGCCATCGACCGAGCGGCGTTAGTTGCTTGATCTTTGATGCCGCCCAATCCTCGTAGCTTTGTCGTTGATCGACCGGCTGCCGATCATGCCAAGCTTGCCATACGCTCCGATTCAAATCGGTTTTCACCATTCCGGGATGCACAATGTTAACGCGAATGTTAAACGGTGCGAGATCCTTGGCCATACACTGTGTGAAATTGATATTGGCGGCTTTCGATGCACTATACGGTGGATCGGTTTGCGAGCCAATTTGACCCGCGACGGAACCGATCATGGTCATCGTCCCAGAGCGCTGTTTTTGAAACGTGGCTGCTAAGCAATGGGCCGTTCGCACCATCCCCATAACATTCACTTCGAGAACGCGTTGCCAATCATTGGGTGAGAGCTGCGTAAATGGAAAACCGAACTTGCCCGAACCGATGGCGGCGGCATGGACCCAATGGTCCATTCGACCGTATTGAGCCTGCGTCGCTTCAAGTGCCAATTGAAGCGATTGGTCATTCGTGACGTCAACCGAATGCGAATAGATGCGGTTAGCGACGATCGCCTGCTGAATATCAGGATCGTCATTCAGTGCAAGTTCTTGCTTGTCCCATATTGCAACCCGAGCATTTTCGGCAAGAAATAGTTTGGCTGTTGCCAAGCCAATCCCTTTGGCACCGCCGGTAATAATGACAACTTGATCGTCAAGAGAGAGTTTCATGCGAGATACGTTCGAACGAAATAGTAAATGGAAAGAGTCAATCCAATTAAGATCACCGAATAGCGAACAAGATTCTTATCAAGCCGACGAGCAATCACGGCTCCCAGAAATCCGCCGACAACGGAAGCAACCATCATCGGCAACGCGAGTCGCCAATCTACTTTCCCAAAACCAACAAAAACGATAACCGCAACACCGTTAATCGTTCCGGCCAATAGACTCTTAAGACTATTCATTTGATGGATGTCGTTGATGCCCATCAAGGCTAAGGTACTCAGCATCAGTATTCCAATTCCCGCCCCAAAGTAACCGCCGTACAAAGCGATCAAAAACTGAAAACTGATGATTCCGGTCCAAAAGACATTCGAATGCTGAATGCGATGTAAGGGACTGGATGCCGGTTCCGCTAAGTCGATCTTTTCTGCCTTCCCGACGCCAAGACGACGGCTAATCTGAGGCTGCAACAAGAACAACACCGTCGCAAGCAGAATGAGCCATGGGACCAGATACAAAAATTCCTCGGGTGCTCTTTTGGCGACAAGCCAAGTGCCAACGCAACTACCCAAAATAGAAGGAATGATCAGCGGCAAAATCCACCGGCGCATGTCGAACAACTCACGGCGATAACCCCAAGCTGACGCTAGCGATCCTGGAAAAACGGTAATCGTACTGGTTGCATTTGCGATTACCGAAGCTGGTGCTGTCGGGCCAAGCATCCATACTAGTGCCGGGAACGTCAGCAGGGTTCCTCCCCCCGCGACCGAATTCACAATACCCGCGGCCACAGCAGCAGAACACAACACTACCCATTCCATGATCGACGGAGAATCCATTGACTTGTCTAACCTTGCTTACCGGCGTCGCTTCTTCTTGGATTTGGATTTCGTTGTCGATTTCGATTTAGGCGACGACTTTGATAGCGACTTCTCGATCGGACTTTTCGAATCGCGACGTTTCATCGAAGGGCGTGGAGCCGAAAACTCTTTGGCTTCTAAAGACACAAACATTTTCCGCCGAGTTAAATCGACGCGTTCAATCTTCACGAGCAATCCATCGCCGAGTCGAAACCGATTGCCGCCACGAAAGCCTTCCAGCGTGTGCGTTTGGCGATCATAACGATAGCGATCGACTGGCAAACGATCGGTGGTAAGGACACCATCGATCGGAATCTCCTGGAGCCGCACGTACAACTCATTCGATTTCACACCGCTGATCACGCCATGAAAGACTTCGCCGACTTTGCGATCCATGTAGTGTAGAAGTTTGACCAAAATCAGTTCGCGTTCCGCATGTTCCGCGTTGACTTCACGATCGCTACAGTGCTGACCGAGATGCGTCAAAAATGGAATGGGTTCGACAGGATTTTTCGCATCGAGAATTTTCTGGATGATGCGATGCACGATGAGATCGGGATAACGCCGAATCGGGCTGGTGAAATGACAATAGTGAGTCATATCCAACGCGTAATGACGCTCGGCCTGTGGTTGATAAACCGCTTTCGACATACTCTTCAGCACTGCATAGTTAACCGCTTGCTCCGTCGGCTGACCGCGTACCGCCGCTACGACGCGTTGAATTTCGAATCGATCTTGCAGGTCGCTACATTGAATCCCAAGCCCTGTAACGAACTCGTACAGCCGACGTAGCTTCATCCGCTGTGGTGGTGCGTGTGCTCGACGAAGGAACGGAATACTGCGAGCATCGAGGAATGAAGCGACGGCTTGGTTTGCAGCCAGCATCATCTCTTCGATCATTTGGTGGCTCACCGTGTGATGCACCAAATGAGCTCCTTTCACTTTGCCGATCTTATCGAGATCAATTTTGACTTCGGGCAATGTCAACTCGATCGAACCACCTCGAAAACGCCGTTCGCGCAAGGTCATGGCGAGCGTATGCATGTTTGAAAGAAGCTCAAATATTTCGGGCGTGAGCCGCTCTCGCCACGGTTCGCGGTCGGCTAAGAATTGATCGACTTGTTCATAATTCAGCCGCTGTGCATTGCGAATCGCCGAGTTGTAGATCTCAGTGTGGACGACCGTTCCATCGTCTTTCATCTCGATGAGGACTGTCTTAGTAAGTCGCACACGATCGGGTTGCAAGCTCGCTAAATGGTTGCTGATGATCTCCGGGAGCATCGGAACCACTTTGTCCGGCAAATAGACACTGGTCGCGCGATGTTGAGCTTCTTCATCGAGCGGTGACCCTGCCGGAACAAAATGGGTAACGTCGGCGATGTGGACCTGAAGTTCCCAATGGCCAACTTCGTTTTTACAAAGCGATATCGCATCATCAAAGTCACGAGCATCAAACGGGTCAATCGTGAGCGTCGGAACGTTGGTTAAGTCTTTGCGCTTCGGATCCAGTGTCGGAGCCTCGGTTTCCGAATAAGCGTCGGCCGTTCGGCGCGCTTGCTCGAGAACTCCTTCGGGAAACTCTTCGACCAAGCTGTACTGATGCATCACGGCCAGCGTATCGACCGCTGGATTTCGATTGGCACCCAAAACCTGCATGATGACCGCTTCGCCAGGATGAAACGCATCGGCATAGCGAACCATCTCGACAATGATTTTGTCGTCCGGATTGACAGGCAAGCCACGGACATCACCCACGTTGACGGGCCGTTCATCCTCGACACCGTCTAGCCAGACCACCGACGCGTTATCGATCACTTGGTACGTGCCGACGAACTGGCGTCGTGCGCGATGCAGAATCTCTTCGACTCGACCTTCTTGGCGAGAAGCTCTCGAGGACTTGACCAGTCTCAGGGAAACACGATCGCCTTCCATGGCCGAGCCCGTCGCCTTGGCCGGCACGAACACATCCTCCATGACCGTTTCGGCATTCGGGTCGTCGATTCGGACAAACCCGTAGCCATGGCTTGTCGTCCGAAAAA
This sequence comes from Pirellulaceae bacterium, assembly GCA_031411055.1. Lineage (GTDB taxonomy): Bacteria > Planctomycetota > Planctomycetia > Pirellulales > Pirellulaceae > JAIYDQ01. The sequence goes on along the minus strand of JANOAI010000367.1, from coordinate 32,849 downwards.
TTCCTTGCTTCATCGACGAAGTGGGGCTCTTGGGTCCCCCTGCCGCGCGGGGAATGTCCGCTAAGTCCTCATCGTCTTCAAGGTCCGGTTCGCTCCCGGGAGTGGCTTTTTCCGGCTTCTTTTTCGGAACGGCGGCGTTTGCGATAAGCCGATCGGTTCGCACAACCAGGTGATTGGTGGCAAAAGCCAGCTTCCCCTGCAGCACCATCCGCTTGATAGCCCGGCGGAGGACGGGATAGTCTTCGGGGACAAGGTCCAACAAACGGTGAATTTTTTTTGGCTTCGACGGTCGGTATTCGTCGCGGTAAACCAGCTCTAGGACTCGTTTTTCGATGTTGAGCTCATTCTCGGATTTTTCTTTCATATTGACTAATAGGATAGTTCATCCCCTCGTCGCATGATACGCCGCTTGGTTTACAATACCTACGGAACCTTTTGGAAGAGACTTCACTTACGTGGATTTGTTGCATGTCGAACCCGCCAGCTTGGAAATCTGAAGGCCGCTCACCGCGTGTTTTGCTGGTCGACGACGACCGGGAAATCCTCGAAGCCGTCCGTTACGCCATGGAAAATGAAGGCTACGAAGTTCATGTGGCCCATGACGGAAATCAGGGAATTGCCACCGCTGAGAACATCAACCCAGACCTGCTGGTCGTCGATATGATGATGCCAAAACGGAGCGGATTTCTCGTCCTCGAACAACTCAGCCAGTCCTACAAACGTCCATTGCCGTCGATCATGGTGACCGCCAACGATGGTGATCGCCACCGAACCTATGCCAAGTTGCTCGGGGCTCGCGAGTACATTCTGAAGCCATTCGTCATGGATCAGCTCCTTGAAACGGCCCGCAGAATTCTCGATGAACCTCTCCCAGATATGAACGCCTAGTGCTAACAGATTGATGTTTTTTTAGCCGGAGACGCTCGTCGATTTCTCATCGATGGTGTTGAAAATCGGCTAGCGCCTCAGGCTCATTTGCTTAATTCTACTTCTGAAGAACATAATCCTTTCATGAAAACCGTTGAACACGATGTGGTCGTCTTAGGTGGAGGACCCGCCGGTTACGTTGCCGCCATTCGAGCAGCCCAGCTTGGACTGAGCGCCGCCTGTATCGATGAGAATCCAAAATTCGGCGGGACCTGCCTTCGCGTCGGTTGTATCCCAAGCAAAGCGTTGCTTGAATCGAGCCATCTCTACCACGAAGCCCAGCATGGTCTTGAGAAGCACGGTGTCAAAGTCGGGCCGGTCAGTCTTGATCTAGATGCCATGATGAAACGCAAAGATCAAATTGTTCAAACGTTGACCGGTGGTATTGATCTCCTTTTTAAAAAGAACAAGGTAACGTCCTATCGTGGTCGCGGAAAGTTTCGTGATGTTGATTCGGTCGTTGTCGAAGGAGGCGATGAACCCGCTCTCTTGAAGGCCAAGCACTTTATCATCGCCACCGGCTCGCGCCCCGCTACGATGCGCGGTGTTCAAGAAGATGGTGTACGAATCGGCAACAGTACTTCGGCTCTCCAATATGATGCTGTTCCCAAAACAATGGTCGTCATTGGTGGCGGCTACATCGGACTAGAGCTCGGAAGTGTCTGGGCGCGACTTGGAGCCAAGGTCATCGTGCTCGAAGCCATGGAACGGATCCTGCCGGGCATCGATTTAGAGCTTGGTCAACTTGCCCATCGAATGTTCTCGCGTCAGGGGATCGAATTCCGCACCGGAAGTTGGGTCGAAGGAGCAGCGATTGAAAACGGACAATGCGTCGTTCGTTGCAAAGGAGCCGAGCCAATCCTTTGCGATCGGGTTCTTCTGGCCGCTGGACGAGTGCCAAATAGCCAAGACATCGGCCTAGAGTCGTTGGGAATTGAAACCGATAAACGGGGATTCCTTCCGGTCGACGAAAACTATCAAACGCCCGTTAAAAATGTTTATGCCATCGGTGACGTGATCGGCGGGGCGATGTTGGCTCACAAAGGGATGGAAGAAGGGATCGTTTGTATCGAGAAAATCGCAGGGATTCATAGTCACGTGAACTACGACGTCATCCCAGCCATTGTCTACACACATCCCGAAATCGCCATGGTTGGAAAGACGGAAGAACAGCTGAAGGAAGCGAACGTTGAGTTCAAGAAAGGTGTTTCACCGTACGGAGCCAACGGCCGCGCACGAACGCTTGGCGAGATCGAAGGCCGCGTGAAGATTTTGGCCGATGCCAAAACCGACCGTGTTCTCGGTGTTCACATTATCGGCGCGCGAGCGGGGGATTTGATCGCCGAAGCGGCGGCGGCCATGGAGTTCGGAGCTAGCAGCGAAGACATTGCTCGAACCTGTCACGCCCATCCGACCCTGGCCGAGACCTTCCACGAAGCCGCGCTGGCCGTCGATCAACGCTCCATCCACTCGGCATAAATGCCCTTGCACGATTCTTAGTCAAGAAAATCATACGCCTCCGCACGTAGTGAAACTCATCAGAGTTCCACTACGAAACTTGCTTGCGGGATTGGTCGGACGCAGTAGCGGCCGAGTGAGTACTTGCCAATGGCCCCCGTGAATCCGGCTCTATTTAGTCGCTTCCAACTTGGCCTTAAATGCATCGACAGACATTCGATCGCGATTGCTCTTGCCGATGTAACGAAAGATTTCTTTTCCTTCCTTGTTCAAAGCAACAAGCGCCGGATAATGAACCTTCTGACCATGGAAGGCATAGCCATCCGGTATATCAAACTGCTTCGCCAATTTCGCATCTGGGTCCCGATAAATCTTTGGCACGGCGGAAAGCCCTTTCTGATCAAGATGGCTTACCCATGACTTGATCTCATCGACACTATCTGGCTTGAGAAAGACATGCACCACATCGGGGGTGGTTGCGGCTAAGACGGCATACTCTCGCGTGTAGCGGAGACATAACGGGCATTCCGTTTTCAGAAGGAAGTGAAGTACGACGGTCTTTCCGCGATGTTCCGAAAGCTCGAATTTCGAATCATCCAACGCGGATTTCAGGCTGAAATTCGTTGGATTCTCCGCAAAGCTTGACGACCCGCTCGCCAAAAGAGCACTGACAAGCAGTAATTTCAAGAACATCTTCATTGGATTTTCCTTCTGAATTTTAAAGCACTCTCGATTTTCACGACCACACTCACCGTGAGTATGATGCATGGTGTTGATCATCAAATCCACACGTTAATACGGTGGCTGTTCACGGCGTCGCTCTCGTCATGAATTGACCGGGTTCTCGTTCTATACATCAATGATAACGTCGGATCGTAAGCGGGCTTGGCAGGCAAGTATATAACCATTGGCCTTTTCGGATGAGCTGATCGCGTCTTCCGAATCCATCACGATACTCCCGCGTAGTACTTTCGTCTTGCATTGACCGCAAACACCCGATCGGCACTCGTAGGGGATATCAACTCCAGCCGCTTCAGCCGCCTCCAGGATCGTTTTGTCGTCGTCGATCGTAGTATTTGAACCTGATTTGGCGAAGGAAAGCTGAGTAACACGGCCATTGCCGGTGTTTGTCGACAAACCGATCTCATTCGTCGAAGCCTTTATGCCCTGTGCAAGCCCTAAGCTTGAATCCTGCTTGTCTGTATTGCCTACAGGCGAAACAAAGGCTTCGGTTTTGATTTGTTCCTTTGGAACGCCCAATTCTTTTAGAAGTTCACATGTGGAATTCATCATTTCATCGGGTCCGCAGATAAAGGCAGGAACATGGACGAGATTCGGAACAAATCGCGTGAGCAAGGCACCGTTTGCCCGCCCTCGCTCACCTTGCCACATACTGCCTAACTCTTCCCGAGTCAGCGTCATGCAAAGATGAAGTTTTGGAAAGCGGTTCTTAAGCCAACAGAGCTCGTCGTGAAAAATGATATCGCGTTCAGCTTTCGCAATTACGAGGAAGTAGATATCGCCAGACCAAACACGGTCCGTAAGATACCGAACGATCGACATCATGGGAGTGATACCGACACCACCTGCAACCAAAAGCACGGCCGGTGCTTCAGTACCGGTAAATACAAACTTGCCTGCAGGCGCCGAGACTTTAATCGAGTCGCCAATCATCAACTTATCATGCAGATACCGAGATGACGTCCCTTTGGGTTCGCGCTTGATGGTCAATTCGCAGGCATCGCGTCGCGTTGGCGAGGAAGCGATCGTATAGGAACGATTCACTCGCTGACCATCGATCATCAGCTGGAGGTTCATATACTGGCCGGGAAGATAATCAAAAGGGAATGGACCTTCGTCTTTTGCCACGAATCGGAACGTTTTTACATCGGGCGTTTCTTGAAATGTCGCAGCCAGCTTGAGTTCTCCACTCCAGAATTTTGGCTTTGTTCGACTCGGGATGGATCGAGCCTTGACTGCGAGCTCGCTATTCTTATCGGCTGCCTTTCGCAATTCGAAATAATGTCTTCCCACTCGAGCGCCAAGCAATCCAGCCAAAACGACCGCAAAGGCCACGGGTTGGCGGATATCCGACTTGACTAACAGGTAGTAGTGAATCACACCCAACGCGGCTACGACGTAAGCCAAACGATGGAGTACTTTCCATCGTTTGGGACCGATCTTCTGAATCATCCCATTAGTCGATGTTACGGCAAGCGGGACCATCAAGAACACCGCTGCCGTGCCAATCTGAAGAAAACGTCGCATCCAGATTTCATGCAACGTACTGTTTAGGTCGAGCGCCCGATCGAACGCGACGTAGATGCCGACGTGAACCACCGAGTAAAAAAAGCCATACAATCCCAACGCGCGGCGAAATGCGACCCAACCACCCCAACCAGTCACCCATCGAAGCGGGGTCATTATCAAAGAGAGAAATAGGAATAACAGGGACAGAATCCCTGTTACGTGCAACGCATAATTTACCGAGTTTGCCCCGAGCTGACCTTGATAGGCGTCCCAAATCAGAACCAGGAGAGGTACCAACCCGTTAAGAACGACCAGACCCTTCGAGAACTTTAACGGATTCATGTTGCCGATAAACCTTCACCTTCCGCTGATCCGAATCTCGTATTCACCGAGAACGACCGACAAAGATATTCTTTACGCTCAGTGCGATTGCTTTAATAGTTTTTAGCTAAATCCATGCCAGCATAGAGATCCGCCACTTGCTGTTCATAACCGTTCAACATCAGCGTTTTCCGTCTGCCAGATTCACCAATCCGCTGCTCGGTCGCTTGACTCCAGCGAGGGTGATCCACTTTGGGATTCACGTTGGCATAGAAGCCGTACTCGTTGGGTGCAAATCGACTCCAACTCGTTTTGGGCTGCTCAGAATGTAGGGTAATTTTGACAATTGACTTAATCCCTTTGAAACCATACTTCCACGGAACAACTAAACGCACAGGGGCGCCATCCTGTGGCGGCAGTGTCTTGCCATAGAGCCCAGTGGCTAACAGAGTCAATGGGTGCATGGCTTCATCAAGTCGAAGTCCCTCGATATAAGGCCATTCGAGAACACTGGTTTTTTGCCCTGGCATTCGAGCTGGGTCGAACAGCGTTTCAAAGGCAACAAATTTCGCACTCGACATCGGCTCGACTGCTTCCAGCAAATGAGCCAACGGTAGTCCAACCCAAGGGATCACCATCGACCAAGCCTCGACGCAACGCATTCGATAGACGCGTTCTTGCGGCATACTGATTGAATGGAGATCCTCGATTGTGAAGCGTCGAGGCTTGTTCACGAGACCATCGACAGCAAGTTGCCAACCATCTGTTTTAAAACCTGCAGCTGCTGCCGCGACAGCCTCCTTCTGTGTCGTGAACTCGTAAAAATTGTTATAGTTGAGGATGTTGCGTTCAGAGGTCTTCGCTTCGTCCACACGCCACCCTCGCGCGATAAGCTCCGCTTCCGATTCACCCGAGGAAGCTATCTCCGCCAGCGGAGCCGAGCTTGAAATAATAGCCTTGGTTGGATTGAACCAGCGATAGAGAGAAGCTGAAGCGGCCACGCTACCCGCAGCCATTCCGGCTTGCATCATTCTTCGACGGTTGAAGTACAAATGCGGAGGCGTAATTTCACGATCTGCAATTTTTGGAATGTCGGACATAACTGCGAACCTCCCAGTGTGTCGAACGGATTCCTGCCTACTTCACGGCTTCCTTCATCATCTTGTCGTCCTTCATCATCTTGTCGTCCTTCATCATGGTGTCACCCTTCATCATCGAATCGTCTTTCATCATCGAATCGCCCATTTTCTTTGGGCTTTCCGAACCAGTGCAACCAGCAAAAACCGACAGAGCGAGTACAGCCGGGGCAGCAAAGAAAAGGGTTCGTTTCATAGTGATTCGCTTTCTTAAATGAGGAAAAAGATACGTTTCGAAGGTCATGATCGTTGCCTTCACGGTCTAGACGCTGCGGCGGGCGATCTTCTTACACAAAAGCGATAAAAAGTCTTACTTCAGGCCGTTGTCTTGAAGAAGACAACACAGGTTTGCTTGCATTGACACCAAGAAATTAATAACCCGTGGGAGTCGACTATTCACAGGACTCGCAATTGGGAGGCATCCACCGAGAGAAATCGCCTATTTCGTTTCCGCATCGCGAATTGCTTCAAGCAATGCTTCGTATTCATAGGCGCAACAGGGGCACTGACTGAGATGCAACTGGACGGATTTCAAACCGACAGAGAGTTCATCGCCGCGAATTTCGGCTTCCGCGAATTCAGAAATCATTTCAAAGCAACCGTCGCAATCCAGAGTATCCGGTACGGCGGTCGCGATGGATGTTAACAGGCCGATGACTTGGGAATAAGAAAACACAATCAAACCCTTTAAGCTACGTTCATTTCTATGTCTTCAATCGTTATGCCTTCCGACTCCAGTTCCTGTCGCAATCGTAGTCTTGCATCATGCACCAACTTATATACGGCGTTACGATTGCTTTTGAGTCGCTCGGCAATCACTTCTACGGACAGACCCGCCAAGGTGCCTTGGATTGCAATTCGCTGCTTATCAGTTAACGTTTCGTTAATGAGCTTTTCGAGCTTGGTGACGAGTTCTTTCCGTTCCTCATATTGCTCAGCCCGATTCGCACTCGCGTCTTCGACATCCAATTGAATTTTGCTACCACTGCTCGATGTATCGAGTGAAACGTCGCGATAGTAGTGTCGACGAAGCTCACTGATTCCGATTCGAGTTGCGATCGATAAAGCCCACGTTGTGAAACGGCTTCGATGTTGAAATGAATCGAGCGAACTGAGAATCTTTAACAATGCAACCTGCACGACATCTTCGATTTGGAGCTTCCCACCGTACCGGTGACTCAATGATTTCGTGAGACCGCGGACCAAATAGCAACGAAGCTCCTCAATGGCTTGATCGCGACCACTTGCATCGACATGTAATCTCTTTAGCCAGTCATCTTGACCGGTTTCTCCGATTTCTCGCACGTCTGTCAGTACTAACCCTATGGATGCTTGAAAGCTGTAGGAAAAATGAGTTCGAAACAATCGTTAAGAATCTAGGTTGGCTTTAAAACATTTCTAACCTGCCCAAGAGAACGTTGCAATAGAACCAGTACTTACTTGGTTTTTATCGTTCAAGCGAATGTTTTGCATTGCAAATAGTCTGTGTTAAAACTAGTTCGTTCCCCAGCAGTTGGCTTCGTTTGCCAGAACTTGAGTTTTGGACTCATTTCGCAATATCTTCCGCACTGTCAAGCGACGCCAAGCATTTCGTTGCCTTTTGCAATAATACTCGCCTTAAAAACATTATGTTGAACTTTCTCATCGCCATTCCATCGTCCCCAAAACTCAGGTTTGCGATACTCGCATATTGCGTTACTTGTAGTTGGACCAATGAAGCTGAACCAAAGCCATTGGTCATCGAGAATTCCAGCTTTGAACAACCAGCTCTTTCCAATGGGAAAATTTCGAGCGAAATTGCTGGTTGGGTTAAAAGCACGAACGCCTCAACAGAAACGACGATTATTCGGCAAGATGCTTTGCAGATTAATCAAACGAAGAACGGCAGCCAATGGTTGTTATTGGAATCGGGCGACGCCATTGGACAACAATTGGGTACCATCGATGACGTGATTTCAAAACTGGAAAAATCGGATCGGCTATTCGTTTCGTTAAATATTTCGTCTATGCAATCGGTTGAAACCCCCAACAAAGTTCGCCTGAGAATCGAACTCTATGCTTCAGCGTCCGCCGCGAATTGGGACGGTGGAACGCGTGTTAGCTCGAAACAGATCGAGGATCTCACGAACGACCATCGTGGAGATCTCAACAGTTACATCGATGCGTATGCTGTGTTGATGTTGGAAGCTGCCAAGCTTCGGAATACGAATCTCAAACATTACTGGTTGTTGCTCCACAATGAATCTAAGCCCGAGGAGCAAAATGCCTCGCTAACAATCGATAGGGTAAGCGTGAACATCGCTTCTCGTCCCGGTACCAACGATAAGCCCAATATCTTGATCATCTTTCAAGACGATATGGGCTATGGGGATACACCGGTCTTGAATCGCGAATCCAAGATTCAGACACCAAACTTAGACGATCTTGCCAATCAAGGAATGCGATTTCGCGACGCACATACAGCTCGGAGCACTCCCAACTTCGCCCAACAAATCGATTCCGACCGCGACGGTTACTCGGACTTCTACGAAGAAATCCTGGGCTCAAGAGACCAAGCTTGGACCATGTTTCTCAAAAGTTCGACCCTACGTCGCTATTCGTAGTTTGGCGCGACATCGTCACTTTCGAACAAATCGTCCTTTTTCGATACGCTTTGCTCTCACTTAATCGTCGCGGCCCCCTTTGGCGTCTTTGATGACAAAACGGGCTTGAAGACGGGCAACTTCTTTTGCAAGCCCGGCTAGCTCCACGCTCCGAAGAACTTCGTTGAAATCTTTATAGGCATCCGGCGCTTCGTCGATCGGATAGTGACGACAGTTGGAAAGAATATCCTGTTGATCGAGCGAGTCGCGAACTTGATTGGCATTCAAGGTTTGTTTGGCTACTGTTCGAGACATTCTGCGACCGGCACCATGATTGATGCTGAAGGCAGTCAAACTCGCGCCAGGTTGTGCGACCATGATCGAGGAGCCATCGCGTGGGTTGCCCGGTAGCAGAATAGGATGCCCCGTCTCCGCATAAATCGTATCGTTTAGCTGAGGATGACCGGCTGGAAAGGCGCGAGTGGCCCCTTTACGATGAACCCATTGCCATTGATCATCCATCCGCTCGCGCGTCGCTAAATTGTGACTGATGAAATAAATTAGCTCGCCTTTTGAACCAGGTATCACCTTTTGGAAAGCAGCCAGTACGATCGCGTTGATCAAAAGATGATTGACGGTTGCAAAGTTGGCTCCGAGAGCCATATCGATTAGATATTCTTCGGCCAGTGGCGAGCCGTGTTCGACGTAACAAAGTTCAGGATCACCGCTGGGGAAGCTTCGACCACGCTTTCGGAAGCTTGTTTGAATCGTTTGAAACTGATGCGTTGCTAGCGCGTGACCAAGCCCGCGCGATCCACAATGCGAAAGGAACGCAACCTTGCCATCGCGAAGTCCGAACGTGTCAGCAGCCTTCAGCGATTGAGGATCGTCTTTAACTCGGACGATTTCACATTCCCCAAAGTGATTGCCACCACCGTACGAACCAAGCTGTTTACACTTTTCCTGAAAAGCCTTGACGGTCCCGTTTCGGATGTGTTTTTCAAGCTTCACAGCGAGCGTTTCATGCGATTCATCCAATCCCGAATGCTGAGCATGCTCGCAGCGTGCGCTCCATCGTGGCGGAATGCCAAGCTTGTCGAGCAGTTTCCCTTTGGCTCCATATACAGCGGCATCGAAACCCGTCGCCTCGTTGACAGCGCGACCTTTGGGAGGACGTTTTGACGAGGCCAAGCGTGAATCGATTTCATGGATGATCTGTCGACGAACTGATTTTTCGAGAATCGCTTCTTCGGGTATGTCGGTTTGAAGCAAGCTCATCGAGCACTTAATATCGACCCCGACCGGACCTGGATAAATATGGTCTGGCGAGACAAGCACGCTACCGACAGGAACGCCATAACCGAAATGGGCGTCCGGGTTGAGAATCATGTGCGAGACGCCGGGGGACAATCTTGCTGCAATGGCTTGTTGAATGCAACTTTGTCCGAACGTTTCCCGGATCGCCTGAGTGCCGACGATTTGAATCGGCGAAAGTTCATTGCCAACCTCAACGATCCCTAAGGCCTCGCCCGTGACTTGGATGCCACAGCTTTGTTCAATGTCAGAGGTTTTGAATCCGTTCATAGTGGGATCATATGGAAGCTCAGGGTGGGAGCTTTCTTTCGGTGGATGGTGTGGGCAATCTCTTCGCGCAAATAAGTTGCGTTCCGTTGGACAATTTTCTCGACAGTGAAAAGGATCTCACGGGTGGAAGCTCCGGTAACCTGAAGGATAACAAGTAAGTGGGATGTAAACGGAGCGGGCTGGACATCCGCAACATTCACGATCGCGTCAACATCGCACAGAATGTCCCCGAGCAAATATTCCAACGTTTGCTGGACTTGCTTGCAAAGCTGAGCCGATTTTCGGTCAAACTTGGGTTCGTGATTATTCCGACGATATTCTTTCATCGGAAGCTGAGACAAAACTGGATTAGAAAGGTTCACTCATCTCAGAAATCAGCCGGGAGCAATAACCGTAAGATGCATGTAGGCGAAGCTGAAGCGGGCGCTTTCGGGGACGACACAGATAATGCGTTGATTGGGCTGCAAACGATCGGAACTTACGAGCTCTTCCAGCATGATGAAAATCGAGGCCGAGCCGGTGTTGCCTTTGTCGGCCAAGTTGGTGAACCATCTTTCTTGGGGAACTTCGAATTGCAGCTCTTGCATCGTTTTGGCGATTGGCTGGCGGAAAAACTCGCTCGACATGTGGGGCAAGAGCCAATCGATTTCCGAAGGTTGAATTTGTTTCTTAGCCATCATACGTTCCAACGATCGACGGAATGCGACTTGAATAATGTTTCGCTCTAAGATTCGGGCATCTTGCGACAGATTGAAGTACCCCTGACGCATTAACGAGGCAGGATCTGCTGCTTCACGCCAGCTTTGCAGGCTCCCATCGGGGCGTTTGACGGCACCGGCATACATACACGATTCCAGATCCCCGGCATACGAAACAATGTCCAGCCAATCGACTCGCAAAGAAAGTTGTGACGTGTTTGGGCGGGCTTGTACGAGCACAGCTCCGGCGCCGTCGGAAAGCATCCAGCGAAGAAATTCGTTCTCGAAGCTCAAGTAGGGATTCTGATCAACGCGTGCTTCGAGTTGATGGCGAAAGTGAGCTGCCTTCAAAGATCCGGACGCGAGCTCCGATCCAGTCACGATCGCGGAAACATCCGAATCGGCTTGGACCGCGTTGCAGGCATAGCGCAAAGCCGTCATTCCGGAACAACAAACCCCGGCGGTGCTTACCACTTCGCAAGGAGGCAAATGCAAAACGCCTTGCACCATCGCGGCATGATTCGGAATCCATTGATCGGGCGACGATGTGCCACAAGCAAGCAACTGAATTTCATCTTCCTTGAGTCTGGTTCGCTTCATCAGATCGCGAATCGCCAACGCCGTAAGTTCAGCGTTGTTGTGGGTTGGAAGGCCAGAATGGGGATCGATTGCATAGTATCGAGTCTGGATACCGTTGCGGGCGAGAATCACCTCTTTCATGCGTGACGGTCGACCACCAACGACACCGAGAACTTTCTCGATTGCCTGGTTATCGACGGGAGCGTTGGGGAGACAAATCCCCCAGCCATTCAGATACGTGGTCATCGGTTGTTTGCCTCGACGCCCAGTTGAGCTCTTTGCTCAACCGTTTCGATTAAAGCCCTCGTCAGTTGCTGTAAATTCAATCCGTCCATCCAGACCTTTGTGTCCATCACAAAACCAAACTCCGACTCGAGTTGAATTCCCATTCGGAAAATCATAAGCGAGTCGAGTCCCAACTCCGCCAGAGGTTGCTCGTCTTTCAAACTGGACGCTGGGATTTCAAGCTCGCGGGCTAAGTGTTCTCGCAAATACTCTTGGAGCTTATTCGTCCGCTCGGGTTCGTCGATCGAAAGCAACAGGGACATGGTAATGTTGCTTTCAGCGGACGAACTCACCGGCGTTGAACTTTCTACGACAACGGATTTCGGCTTCTCCATCGAGAAGCCTTCCAGTTTCATCCCAAGGATCTGCAGCACTGGCTTCTCGTCGTCGGACCAAACGAAAACATCCGCTTCGAGTCCGTACTCGGTTGATGCTTGGCGCAGAACAGCCAAGCTCCAAGCCGGAATCGCATCGTCGTCAAACCACCGAAGCGCATCGATTGAGACGGGAACAAAAGCGGTTGCATCTTGTGGAAGGTAGCGATTCATCATCGTTGCGCCAGCGATCGTGTGAAGGCTGCTATCGAGGAGACCTAACTTAGCACCGAGGCGATTGGATGGATCAAGAGTATGGTTGCTTTCGAGCTTACCTAAGGCACAGGTTTCTTGAACCCAGACATGTTTCAGCTTTTGAAACGACGGTCCATATCCGAAGCCAAGCGATTCCAATTGGTCGTAGAGTTCACTCGCCTCAATCGCTTCATCACATTTCGCGCGATGATCAGCGAGATTGCCGCCGCGCCATTCGGAAACTCTTCCAGGCTGAATTCTCCCCGAAGCATGACAATTGTCGAAGTTAGCTTCTTTTTCATCGCCGCTTGCATGAATGCGAAAATCATAGCCCGCTTCCCCGTCGCCCTTGAGTTGAACACGTACCGATGGGGGCTGGTTGGATGGAAGGAGATACATCTTCTCAAACAGAAGCGATCGAATCTCGAAAGGATTGCTTGAATGTTTTAGAGCCGTAGCGGTTGCAAAGTGCATCCAGCCAACGCCCGGCATAACCGACGCACCAAAGATTTGATGTTCACCGATCAAAAGACTGTCGGCGTGCGAAATACCCCAAGAGTCCTCGAACGTTTGTCGCGGACGTGAATGAATGGCCGAACTACTTGGTTTCTTCTGTGTCGTGCTAACCCAAAATTCTTCGCCCTGGAAGGCATACGTCGGCAAGCAAACACGACGAATCGATGCGGGATACGATTGAGTATTCCAATCAATGCTTACGCCCGAAACGTAGGATGCGGCAATGGCAGCCAGTTCCGATCCATTTTGGTTCTCGCGCAACCTCTCAGTCGCTTGCAGCGTGTCGGTATTCGAATAGAGACTTGCATGCGAACGATCGGCTAAGACCCCATCCTGAATCCGTATCCCTGGCCCTCGTTCCACTTCAAGGAGAGGGGACTGGGGGGTGAGGGGTTTTGGTGTTAGGACAGGCTCCAAGAACTCACGGAGCAGCGTAGCAGCTTCCCGTCGGTTGTTCGCGATGATGGCAACTCGCTGTGGAAAATGTGTCCGACCTATTTGCAGCGTGTGGCAGATGTCTACCCATTTCGCTTGGTTGTCCGATTCCAGCCAATCAACCAAACGGGCCGCAAGTGCTCGCAAAGCAGCATTCGACTTCGCAGAAATAACGAACAGCCTCGCGACATCGGGTCCGCTGTTGTCGCCATCAGAATTCGACACGTTGCCTGCATCTCCAGGGCGATACTGCTCCAAAATGAGATGCCCATTGGTACCGCTAAAGCCGAAAGAACTAACACCGCAGCGAACTGGTTCCGAGTCATTCCTCAATGGAGAAACCGTTGTAGCGAACTGAAGTGATTCCCAGGCCACATGTGGGCTTCGTTGCTTCATGTGAAGCAGCGGCGGAAGTTCGGCGTGTTGAAGACAGAGAGCCGCATGAATGACGCCCGCGATCCCGGCCGCGGATTCGGCGTGTCCGATGTTCGCCTTAACGGTGGAAATCATCAACGGATTTTTAGCCGTCCTTGAACTTCCATAAACGCGAGCAATCGCGCCAGCCTCAATGGGATCGCCCAATGGCGTTCCGGTTCCATGGGCTTCGACGAATTGTATATCCGAGACCTTCAACTTTGCATCTTTGAGCGCGGCATGAATCACCGCTTCTTGTGATGGGCCATTCGGAGCCGTCAAACCGGCGCTGCGACCATCGTGATTGATCGCACTGCCACGAATGATGGCCACAATCGGATCGCGATCGCGAATTGCACTTTGGAGACGCTTCAGTACGACCATACCGCAACCTTCGGCTCGACCGTATCCATCGGCCGAAGCCGAGAAAGGTTTACAACGACCATCGCTCGATAGCATTCGCCCGTTCGAGAAATGAACAAACGTTTCGGGTAGGAGCATGAGGTTGACGCCACCGACAATGGCTAGAGAACATTCGTCACGTCGCAAACTCGCTGCTGCTAAATGGAGTGCGACGAGCGACGACGAACAAGCTGTATCCACAACAAAAGCAGGCCCTTGAAATCCAAAATAATAAGCGAGACGGCCTGCCGTGACGCTAGCAGCATTGCCGGTACCATAGTAACTGTTGACAGCGTTCGCATCGCCACTTTGACGAATCACCGTCGCATACTCAAGGTTCGATAGACCGAGAAACACGCCGACCGGAGAAGCGAACAAATCTTGCGGGACGAGGGCTGCTCGCTCTAAGACTTCCCAGCTTAGTTCCAATAGCATGCGCTGTTGAGGATCCAAGGATTTGGCTTCTCGTGGAGAGATTCCGAAAAAGCTCGCATCGAAGTGGCGAACATCGTTAAGAAATCCTCCTGATGTACAAACCATCTTCCCCGGAGCGTCAGGATCGGGATCAAAATGTGCAAGCCGATCCCAACGATCGGCCGGAATTGGCTGAATGCTGTCCACTCCACTCCGTGCATTTTTCCATAGCTCTTCCGGAGAATAGGCCCCGGGAAAACGACAAGCCATACTAAGTATCGCAATCGGTTCGTGCATTCGAGGCACGTTCTGTTCCGATTCCGATCTTAGTCGGCGAATCTCGTGAAGGGCGTCTTTCAGCAGAGCAGCATAATCTTGATTGCTCATCGGGACTCCTTCTCCCATCTTCGCAACAGCATGAGTTCTTCGGCTAACTCCTGAGCGATCTGATCCACGGTGGATAATTCGCTTTCAGCGGATTCCATGTCTAAACTTGGCTCCGCCACTTCGGTCGCCGCAGTCGATTCGAAGCGAGCCAGCCATTGCTTGGCCAAGAAGCGTTCTAGCGTTTCCAACGTAGGATGATCGAAGAGTACCGTCGTATCTAACTTGAGCTGCATGACTTCCGAAAGTAGGCTTTGCATTTCGACCGCCATCAGCGAATCAAGTCCCAATTCGTTGAGCGGCTGTCGTACATCGATGACTGTGTCGGCCGGTAACCGCAAAACATCCAAGGCGGTTTCTCTCAAAAAATCAGCGATCAACGACCTAGCCGAACTCGGGATGGCAGCCTCTATTCTTCCTCGCCATTCTTGAAGATGGCCACGTTTAAGATTGGATTCCTCGGTTGAAGTCTCTTCATTAAGCGACCGAACGAAAGTTCGAGAGAGGCGAGAACCTAAGGTCTGCGAGAAAACCTTGGCGTCGAGTCGAAGGACGGCGATTTTGGTTAAGTCCGAGAGCAGTGTCGATTTAAGAGTCTCAAAGGCAGATTCTGAACTGATCGGATGAACGCCCCAAGCTTGTCCACTTGATTGAAAATTGGCAGCCATTCCCTCGCCCTCCCAAGGCCCCCATTGAATGGTCGTGGCTGGCAAGCCTTGCGATCGTCGCAATGGAGCAAGTCCATCAAGAAATGCATTTGCAGCCGCGTAGTTCGCTTGGCCGGGCGAGCCCAACAACGACGCGATCGACGAGAACAGCACGAAGCAATCGAGGTCATGCGTTCGCAATGCGTTGTGAAAATTCCAAGCGATCTTGGCTTTCGCTTCGAGAACATCGCGATAGCTTTCCCAAGGCATTCGTTTGACCAGGCTATCGCTCAGCTTGCCCGCAAGATGGAAAAATCCGCGAATAGAATGCCCTTTCGACTCGAGCGTCCGGATCCAATCGGCGATTGTTTGCTCTTTGGATAGATCGACTTCATCACACAAAACGTCGACCTTCGAACTTCGGAGCGATTGTATCCATTCGCTTTCGCTATCGCGAATGGGTCGATGTAGCGGAAGGATAATACGCGTCGCGCCGTGTCGCACCATCCATGAAATCAATTGTCGTCCAAGTGAACCAAGGCCGCCTGTTACGATGTAGGAACTGGAACGACTGAAAAGATTCTTATCATCGTCGCGTCGTCTCACCGGTTGCGTAACGACGATCTTGCCAACTTGTTTGGCTTGGGCCATGTAGCGGAAAGCTTCGCGAGCCTCCGCCATCGGAAAGGCAACAATTCTTGGACGATCTTGCGTCGACTGATAGCTTGCCAGCTCCGATCGCAGCATCGATCCAATCCATTCGGGTTGCTCGCGCGAGAGTTCGGCTAAGTCGAACGGATGGTAGCGAACCCCCGGAAACTGGCGTTCCACTTCTTTCGTATCCCATATTCCAATCTTTCCGATTTCGATAAATGCACCGTCCGGCTTGAGAAGCTGAAGACTATTCCGAACAAAATCGCCACTTAACGAATTCAGAACGATGTCGAATCGGTGGCCATTGAGGGCAACAGAAAAGTCATCGACGAATCTTTGCGACCGAGAATCGGATACACAGGTAACCCCCATCGCGTTCAGAATTTTTCGCTTCTCAGGTGTCCCAGCGGTAGCATAAACGTTTGCTCCAGCTTGAAGCGCCATACGAACGGCAGCCAAACCTACCCCGCCAGCCGCAGCCTGTATGAGCACTCGGTCGCCGGCTTTGATCTTCCCGAAATGCCGAAGGGCTAACGAAGCGGTTAGCGTTACAATCGGTAGGGATGCAGCTTCGGCAAATGTGAGCGACTTGGGCTTGAGTGCAACCAGCGAAGAGGGGGTCGTCGCATATTCTGCGAATGAGCCAGCCGCGATCGCAACGACTTCATCGCCAAGCTTAAAGTCGGTCACATCCGCACCCATTTTTTCGATCACTCCCGAACATTCTCCGCCTAGCGGTCCGGCATCGCCTGGATACATTCCAAGTACATTCAGCACGTCACGAAAGTTAAGCCCTGTGCTCCGTACTCGGATCAAGACTTCGTCTGGACCTGGCTTGGGAAGTGCTTGGTCAGCCATTCGCAAATTGTCTAACGATCCCTTTCCGCTAAATGAAAGCTGAGTATGCATCTGGTTACTCGCTTCTGTTTTCTCGAACACCAAAGGTGATGCGAAGTCTTCAAGACCGTGTGACCAGATCTTCTTCTGACGAATTGCGAGCTCGAAATCACTGGTCGTGTTTTGCAACTCTTGCGAAACGATCGACCATTGACTTGAAAGCGATAGACTCGCATCCAAATCAAAATGCTCACAACGCCATGAGATCGCTTCCAATCGCAAGGCTCGGAACCATCCGGCTAATGAAGCACCCGGCAAAGTCCCATTGGTGACTTCGTGATTCACTTGCTGAACGCCCCTGGTCAACAATACAATCCGTGAGATCGTGTGTTGTTCAGCTAGCCGATGGAGCACCTGATGCATGGTTCGGCAACGTCGATCGACTTGCTCCCAAACGTCGGCCTCATCCAGTTCGCCATGCTCGAGGTCAGCGGCCAACACAAGTGATAGTGGCTTGCTTGAAAGCTCAGCCTCAAGCGACTCCCCACTGCGGGTAAGCGAATCCCAAGTCACACCGCGCCAGTCATGACCCGCTTCTACGAGCAGATCTCGGAGGGTTTGAACGCCATCGAAGTCCTCACCGACAAAGACAAAGTTTTCACGGTCGATGGGAGTTGGTTCGTATTCAACACGTTCTCGCCAACGGCTCTGAAGTACTCTGAGAGTCGAATTCCCTTTCGCTGGTTCCGTGGTGAAGGCGCTCGAGACAAGGCGCAGTCCTTGGACACTTCCAATAGGTTGGCCTTGATCTGAAAATAGTTCGAGGTTGGCGACAACGTTGGAAGTGTTCTCCGGTAGCGACACCAGGGAAGCGCGACAATAGACGACAGGACTTGCACATGGCATTAAGTCGATTCGGTCAATGCCGGCTGGGATATAGCTTTTTCCGACTTGTCCGTTTGATTTTCCGAAAAGCATGGCCGCGACCAAGTGAAAACAAGCGTCGAGTGTCTTTGGAGAAAAATGCCACGGCCAAAGCAAATCGTTATCGGTATTCTGAATTTCGCCCCATGCTTCCGACGCATTCAATGAGAAACGCCGCAGTCTTCGAAACTCAGATCCGTACTCTAAGCCACCGGATGACAGTTGCTGATAAAGCTGCTCAGACGCCCTGCCTTGATCAATCTCTTTCCGAGTCGCTTCCCAATTGGGAAGGCTTGTATCGGTGGCTTCCGATGCAAACGTTTTTGCAATGCGCGCTGTACAGTGCGTCGTCCAAGGCGGAACTTTTGCGTTCGAGGCATTGCCATGAGAGTTGTTACTGGTTGTTGCATGTCTTCGCGATGCGATCGAAATTACCCCCTCATTTAAAATCGAACTTTGGATAGTCGCGGGAGACTCAGGATCGATGAAAATGGGAGTAAGAAATCGAACTTCTTCGAGTCCGATCGATCTGTTTTCTTGAGAAGAATGGTTCGCAGCGGCATTCAACATTTCCACCATAGCCGCACCAGGGAAAACGATTCGATTTGCAACGCGATGATCGGCCAGCCATGGAAGGATCTTCAGATCCAGTCGATTTTGGAAGACCGGGTGTTGCGTGTCGAGTCGACGGCCAAGCAGAGGATGTTGCGATTCAGAATTGGATTCGGAATATTCTTCATCATGGTCCGGCGATGTCGCAATCGAAGCCGACTCCCAATATCGAGTTCGTTGAAACGGATATTTCGGAAGGTCGACGAAAGGAGCTGGGCTAGGATAGACCTGTTGCCAATCAATTTCGGAGCCTTGTTCATAGATGGCACCTAATGCCGACAACATCGTTTGCTTTGCATGGCGACCTCGTTTGAGTGAACTGTTCCACTGAAGACGATCCGTGGCTTCGTTTTTCCGAGCGATATCGACAAGCGTCGTATCCGGACCGATTTCGACGACGAAAGCTGGCTCCCATTCAACCAACGTTCGAATCGAATTCTGGAAACAGACTTCCGAGCGAGCATGGGCTTCAAGATACTCAGCCGTGAAGGTCGCGCCGGGCTGAACCATTTCGCCGGTCAGATTTGCAATGTAAGGAATATTGGACGGCTGCCATGCTATCTTCGAAGCCGCCTGCGAAAGCTGATCTAAGATGGGATGAACAAGCTCGGAGTGGAAGGCATGGGAAACGTTCAAACGAATGGCGATACAATTCACTTGCCGCGCGATTGCGATCATTCTATCAATGGCTTCGTCGGTTCCGGAAACGACTGCATTCTTTGGGCCATTGGAGGCCGCGATCGAGAGCGACAACTGGTGTTCGTCGATCCATTTCGAAACTTGGAGTCGGGATTCCATCACGGCGAGCATTCCGCCAGCGATGGGCAGCGACTGCATAAGGGCTCCACGTTTCGCAGAGAAGAATAGTCCATCGTTCCAGTCCAACATCCCAGCCGTACAGGCGGCGGCGATTTCTCCAACACTGTGCCCCAAAACGATATCGGGTACGATGCCCCAGCTTTTCCAAAGTTCAACCAACCCCCATTGCAAAGCAAAGATGGCGGGCTGGGTAATCGCGGTTTGGTTTAAGCGTTGAGAAACGGTGTGATCTTCGAACAAGAGTTCGCGCAGCGAAAGCTGGAGAACGAGCTTGAGTTGTTCGTTGCAGGCGTCAATAACTTTTCTAAATACTGGCTGGGATAAATAAAGTTCATATCCCATTCGAAAATACTGTGAACCTTGTCCTGAAAAGAGAAAGGCACATTTAGGTCGATTGCGAGCTTTCGAAGACTTTGAGTCCTTAGAAGCTCGCTGTGTAAAAGACTCGATCGCTTCGGAATGATGAGCAGCAATCATGGAGGATCGATACTCTAAGTGCGATCGATTCAAAGCCGATGCTCTGCAAATCGCTGGCCAGGCATACTGGCTGCCGTCCAATTCGAGAAATTCTTGATACTGCTTTTCGAGTTGTCGCAGTGCGTTGGGATCGCGAGCACTGAGAAGCAATATCGACGGCTCGCCTGGAACCTCTGTGCATGTAGCATGGTCCGTTGAGTTCGCCGAAATCGAGTCGACATCGTCTGACGCCACCATCGCCTGGGCTTCGCTCACAACGACATGTGCGTTCGTACCACCGAAACCAAAAGCGCTGATGCCCGCGGTTCTTAGGCCTTCATGAGCTGGCCAGTCGCGCAGCTTTGTGACGACTTCCGTTTTGAGAGCCGCAAAGGGGATATGGGGATTCGGGTTTTCGAAATTGAGATGAGGTGGAATCGTCGCATTCTGTACACAGAGCGTTAATTTAATCAAACCGGCGACGCCAGCCGCGGCTTCAAGATGTCCGATGTTCGTTTTCAAGGACCCGACCAGCAAGTTTCGGTCGGCGGGGCGTCCGTCGCGCATTACGTTCCCGATCGCATTCAGTTCAATCGGGTCGCCAAGAAAGGTACCCGTACCATGCGCTTCGATGTATTGTACATCGCCAGGTCGGTAGCGTGCCGAAGCATAGGCTAGCTTTAACACGTCTTCTTGCGCTAGTCGATTCGGCGCTGTGAGACCGTTGCTCTTTCCATCTTGATTGACTGCCTCGCCGAGAATCGTGGCGTAGATTCGATCTCCATCGGCGATTGCGTCTTCCACTCGCTTCAAGAGAACAATCCCAGCTCCTTCGCCGCGAACGTATCCATTGGCTCGCTCGTCAAACGTTTTGCATTGTCCGTCGGGAGACAAGGCCGAGAGTTTGCAAAAAGCGACACTTGTCACCGGATCGATCATGAGGCAAACGCCGCCCGCGAGCGCTAAATTACTCTCCCCTTTTCGCAAACTTTCGCAGGCCAGGTGAACCGCGACAAGTGACGAACTGCAGGCGGTATCTAACGAGACGCTCGGTCCACGAAGGTCGAACGTATACGACACGCGATTCGAGATGATGCTTGGGAAATAACCGGTGTTCGTATAGGCGTCGATCAGATTCGGGTAACGCAGTTGGGTGAGCGCGTATTCCATCGCGCCGAAGCCGAAGTAGACGCCCGTTGCCGAACCAGCCAATTGCCGGTGCGGAATCCCCGCATCTTCAAAAACTTCCCAAGCAAGCTCCAACATGATCCGCTGTTGTGGATCTAAGTGTAGCGCTTCACGAGGGGATATGCCAAAGCAATGAGCGTCGAAACATTCGATCTGTTCTTGGCTAAGAAAACCACCTCGCTTGGTATACATCTTCCCGACTTGTTTCGGGTCGGCGTTGAAGAAGCGATCTGAGTTCCATCGCGATGGAGGGACATCGCCGATTGCGTTTTCCCCTTGGCAAAGCATTCGCCACAATGCCTTTGGGGAATTGGCGCCGGGTAGTCGACAGCTCATTCCGATTATCGCAATGGCTTGCATCGGCTGACTACTTGCTTGATTCTGGTAGGTTAACCAAAGAACTCAAATGACGGGCCACATCGCTGATGGTTGGGAAATCCCAAATCAAAGTCGGCGGTAGTTCTTGCCCTAGCAGTTTCTCAAGTTCCGACGAAAGCGAAACAGCCGTCCGAGAGTCGAGTCCAAAATTTGCAAAGGAACTCGTTACCTCGATCTCATCAATCGAGAGACCGGTTTCTTGAGCAATTTTTTGCGTTAACCATGCTTCGATCTCAGCTTCCGTTCTCAGCGACGATGGCTTTTCACGTGCCATGGGGGACATCAGCGAAAGGAGACTGCCCACAAAACTATTCGACTTGCGGGAGGTTGGTTTCAATTCATGGTTCATTCTTCGACTCCCAAGTCATAGCTCATCGCAGCTTCACAGCTTGCCCATTCTGAATGCGATGAGCAGGAAAAAGGACAACTAAATCGTAGTCCGCTAAGCCTGAAATAATAGAAAAATCCTGGTCATTTCGTGGTCCAATCTCGACTTGGGTCTTGATTGCCAACCCATTCTCAACACGAAAAGCATGCCACTTGCCGTTTTCGCGAAAAAGTGCACCAAGAGGCACCTTCAGTGTACCGCGCGTTTCTCGAATCAAGAATCTCCCTTCGACTTTGAACTCATGACCGAGGCTAGCTGGTAGAGGATATTCGTCAGTCGCCTCAACGTAAACTCCCACCGTGTGCTCCTC
Source organism: Pirellulaceae bacterium (assembly GCA_031411055.1). Classification (GTDB taxonomy): domain Bacteria; phylum Planctomycetota; class Planctomycetia; order Pirellulales; family Pirellulaceae; genus JAIYDQ01. The sequence continues at coordinate 10,682 of JANOAI010000367.1, read as the reverse complement.
AACACCCAAAGATGAAAGTCGACGACGAGCCGAGCGGTCGATGCGGCTAATTCGTCCTTGAATCGATCCGGCGTCAGATCCCCACTTCTCGATCTGTACTCGAGTCCCAATTTCGAGTTGCACCGCTTCGTCCGTCAGCGCTTCGAAGACAAACTCTAAGCGGTCGAGATTACCAATTTCTAGCAAGGGTGTCCCCGGAGCCACGACACCTGAATCGGCTTTCAGGATTCGAAGCACATGCCCATTCATCGAAGACCGCAAGGCGACCCGCTGGCTCTCAGCTAAAGGGTCGTTGGCTCCCTTTTTTTCTGGCCGTTGATCATCATCGCTAGAATTGTCGGAGTCTTTTGACTTCGATTCCGCTTTCGACGTCCCAAGCTGAGCGCGAGCGGCTTCGAGTTCATACTGAGCGCGATCCACACCATGTCCCGCAGCATCCAATTCGAGCTTTCGAGCTTGCTCTTCCGCATCCAGATCTGGCATAGCAGGTCGTGGTTGTGTGTTTGGCGTCGCTACATTCGATTTCCGCTTTTGAACTTGTTTCAAACTCGCCTCCGCCGCATCGCGTGTCAGTTCGGCTCGGCGCAGTTCACTCTCCGCGGCTTGCACTCGACTTTTAGCCAACTTCTCCGATCGTGGGTCGAGCAGACTCGATAGTGGAGGCTTAATCGTTGCCAGAATCGAATGCTTCTTGAGCTTGTCGCCTGATCGCCACGTAATTCTTTCAAGCTGGCCAGCGGTCGGGGCTGTAATGATCTCACAATCGGCAGCTCTCGATAATCCACCAATGGTAATCGACTCAATCAACGAGCCACGAGTAACACTCGCGACATCAACTACTACACCATGCGAAAGCCAGTAACGATTCATTGCGGCGAGCAACCCCACCATCACGACAGTGAAGACTATCCAACGTGCGATCTTCATCAGCTTATTCCTTGCTCTTCAACAACGCGATGCAGTCCAAGAAATGAACTCGCCGCAGGATGATAAATGCTGAGATAGCACATGAGACGCAACTTACGAGCGAAGATGCGATGTACACATCCGGTTGCACCAAAATCGGGATCCGCTGTGTCTCCGTATTGAGCATCCATGTTGCCAGACACGCAAAAAGGTAACCAGACAAACAACCGACGGGAATGGCAAGTACCATCATTACAATCAATTCGCCGACTAACACTCGGCCTGTTTCGTTCGCCGAATAGCCAAGGACTCTCATCAAGGCTAAATCGCGTTGGCGTTCGAAAAGCGAAATACTCGCGATACTGTAAACAGCACCGATTCCAATGACACTCGAAAAAAGCATGTTAAAGAAACGAAAAAGTAAGATATTTTTGGAATCCGTTTCGAGGAAATTCTCAATTGCTTTGCTCTTCACGGTCACAGCCACAATCTTCGGTCTTTGATTAAGCATTCGAGTCACGGTATCAATGTGGTCCGTTTGTACTTGCAAGCAAGCTCCGCGTACCGATTTATCGTTGCGAAACCACTTTCGGAAGTCATTCAAACTCAGGTAGGCATTCAATCCAGCATAGTCCGACACTTGGGCTCGTGCAGGTATGTTGACTATCTTATTCGAGCCGTTTAAGAGCTCTACTTCAACCGAATCGCCAAGGGAAACCTGCAACGCCTCAAATAGCTCAGCGGTTAATGCCACACTTTGCGGAGGAATGGAAACCGGTTTAAGATCGTCATCAACGGGACAAACGAGTTGCGCATCATCTTGAAGCCCGTACAGAATCACCGTTCGCTGACGATCTCCGACTGTGATTTTACAGGCTTCCGATTCAAAGGCTTCGCAGGCCAACACGCCTGGCAATCTCAGCAACTCCCCAATGGCGGATTCTGACGTTCCTTCCTTCATTTGCACCATAATGTCGTAACGCCGGGTGAGAAAAAATTCAAAGTCGATCACGTATTGGATGGCGCCTTGGGTATAGCCCCCCATGACCATCGACCCGATCCCAAGCGCTATACCTAGGATTCCAAGGCCGGTCCGAACCGGCCAACGTAGAATGCCTCGCACTATCATCCGATTAAGCGATCCCAAGTTGATCCAACTGGCGACTCGATCTATCCAAGTAGCACGATACGACGCAGGTGGTTCGGGGCGCAAGGCAATCGCCGGGGCAAGCGTGGCCGCTTTCCAAACACTCAACCCGCCGCCCAGTAAACCCGCCGCCGCGGCCGCCGCGATCGAATAACCCAATGCCCAAGGATCAAACTGAACCGGTAACGATGGGAAACGATAAACGCTGGCGTACACGGCGGTAGCCTGATGCGCCAAAATCCACCCGACCACAGTTCCGACCAAACATCCGCTGGCAACGACGATGACGATGAATAGTGCATAGTGTTGCCCCGTCTCAAAGATCGAGTAGCCAAACGATCGCAAGATAGCAATGTTCTGTCGTTCGGTTTTTATTAACCGCGACATGGCAATGTAGATCAAAAAGGCTGCCACCGAAAGAAAAATTACCGGTGGCATGATGGCGATGCTGTAAAGCTGATCAATTGCGTTGGTCGTGTATCGATGAGAGATTTGTTCGGATCGATTTTCGACGACGAGGACCGCATCGGTGGGAAGCGACTGAGTAATCTGATCCTTGATCAGCTCAGAGCGATCAGGCGTTCGAGTGGCAAGTAGAAGACTATTAAAATATCCAGACATCGAAACGGCCGACGCCAGGTCATCGTATCGCATCCAAAGGATTGCATAGCGTTGATTGTCCGGTACACCAGCACCATCACGCATCTGAAAGAGGAACTCGGGAGCAATTGCAATGCCGGCAACTTCCAGCGACACTTGCTTTCCGCCAAGCATTACTTGCAATTCATCTCCGATTTTCACTTTTCGAGCTTCTGCAAAAACCCCGCTGACTAAGACTTGATTTGAGGTCATCTCCGAGAGCGACATTCCTTGACGGACGACGACGCAGTTGAGAGTCTCCTCATGGACCTTGGGTACGGCAACCATTTTTGCAATCAACGGATCGTGACTCTGGCCGCTCAAAGAGAACGACGCATCGACAACCAGTCGGGGTTGAATACCCGACAAACTAGGCACTTTTTCGACTCGACTTGCTTGTTGAAGCGAAAGGGGCACCGTTTTGACGAAAAAATCGGGGAATCGTTCGTTCGTATAGTATTGCTCCATCGCGGTCTTCAACGTGGTAATCAAACAGCGCGACGTGAATAGACTCGAGATCCCGCAAGCGACGATAGCGACAATCGCCAAACACTGGAACCGTTGATTCCACAAATCGCGGCCAAGCTTGATCGTAAGCGGTTTTAGAATTATCTTTACCATTGCAACTCGCTTGCCAATCGACGCTGCGTATTGCTCTCATCGCGAATAATCTTGCCATCGGACATATAACAAACTCGATCCGCGATCTCACCAATCACTGCATTGTGAGAGATGATGACAATGGTTGGTCGAATGCGTTGATGGATTTCCTGAATCACACTCAGAACGCGAACGCCTGTCCCCACATCCAAAGCCCCAGTCGGTTCATCGCAGAGCAATACCTTTGGCCGTTTCGCAATGGCGCGGGCGATGGCTACACGTTGTTGTTCTCCGCCGGATAGTTGGGACGGAAAGTGGTTCATACGATCGAGCATCCCAACCATCTCCAGCGCTTCTTTGGCTGGGATCGGATCCACGACGATCTCCGTCGCCAATCGGACATTCTCGATCGCGGTTAAACTGGATGCGAGATTGTAGGATTGAAAAACAAAACCCAGCTCTTCGCGACGAAATCGAGTTAGCTGAGCATCATCGAACGTCGACAGCATCTTTTGACCATAGTGAATCATGCCTCCCGATGGTCGATCCAATCCGCCAAGCAGATTGAGCAATGTCGATTTCCCGCTCCCGGAAGCACCAAGCAGAACGATAAATTCGCCTTCGCGAATGGATAGATCGATTCCACGCAACGCTTGGACGTCGACGCCGTCCAAGTGAAAAACCTTGGAGACGTTTTGAAGTTGATAGAGATCTGGTGCGTTAGGCATTCACAGCGACCATTCCAAGCGAACGCTCATGGCTAAAGGTTTCGATTCGGTCCGCTGCCTTTTGGATACCATCAATGCCTTGGAGTCGTTGTTGATAATCTTGACATCGAGCCGCAACGGAAGGATCGTTGATCAGCTTTGTCAATATCTTAGTCACCGTTCCTACTCGAAATTGAGAAAGGCTCAGCAATTGCCCGACGCCGAGGCGTGCGACACAGGCCGCGTTTTCGGGCTGATCGGCAAAGACCGGACGCATTAGTTGCGGCACTCCGGCGCGAAAACATGCTGCGATGGTGCCGATTCCTCCATGATGAATGGCGGCTGCAACTTGAAGCAGAACTTCCGGAAGTGGAATGAAAGGACGAATTTTCAAACGACTCGTCGAATAGGCTTGAGCGTTCTTCACCGCCGGCGCAAGCATGATCCCATCTCGATCCATCGCTTGGCAAACGCTCGCACAGACTTTCATGTAAGCGTCGAGACTGCTCGCCGTGGTACCAGGAACGAAAAGGAGAGTTCGTTTGTCCTTTGATAGAAGCTGTTGAATTTCGCTATCGATTGGAGTGGCTGAGTAGCTGAGAACAGGAAAGCCAAGACATTCGTGTTTGGCTGGCCAATCGGCACATTCCGGAGTGAACCAATCTGGAAAAAGCGAAAACACGCCTTGAGGAGAGTGCCACCAGCGCATCACGTTGCGGATAGGAGAGAGGCCGACCTTTCGGCGAAACTCATTCACGGAAGCCCCCACAAAATGGTCTGTCACGCGATGAACCGTTCTACCATATATGCCTCGCAACCATCGAGGAAGTTTTTCGGGCAAAAGGCGTGGACTAACGGTTGGTGGTTGAATGATGCTTCCAAGCGAGAAAGTCATCAAATTGATGGAAATCAGTGGCATCCCAAATTTTTCTTGAGCAATTCGGGCTGAAATGCAATGTGAACTCGCTACGACGGTCTGCGACGGTCTTTGCCATTCTTCTCCGAGATAGTTGAATGTCGGCTCAAGAATTTGTCGAAGTATCTTTTTGTGCATTGAAAGTCCACGAATCGGCTTGGTCCAGCCAGAATGCGAGACAAATTCGTTGTATTGCTCCGCCGTGCCGACCGGTTTTACTTTGATCCCAACACGATTGGCCATCTCCGTAAAGTAGCCGCTTGTCATAAGCGTTACATCGTAGCCGCGTTGTACGAGCGTTCCGCCAAGCGTTATGAATGGTAGTACATCGCCATACGAGCCGATCGATGCCAGGAGTATTTCGCGTCGTTGAGTCATCTATGGCCCCCAGAACTTAGGGATCCAACGCGGCACACGCTTCTTGTACTCGGCGTAATCTACCCCAAAGCGTTTCGCCAGCAGTGGTTCCTCAAGCCCAATGGCTTGCATTTGAGCAATTGCCATTGAGACGAACACCATCATGAAAACACCCGTACTTGAGAAGCCAATTGCCTCGCCAAGAATCAAGAGCAAGATCAGGCTTGAGATTGGATTGCGAACATATCTATAAGGGCCAGAAGTGACCAATTGAGTCGGGGGATCGAATTCCGCAAACGGACCGTTACCAACGCCGCAGAGAATAATCGCGGTCCATATATAGAGGACCAACGCGATGGCCGCGATCGTCCATCCAAGCCAACGCAAAGGACCTAAGTCGATATGCATCCATGGGAAGAACCAATCCCAATGAAGGTTCAGCCAAACAAAGAAATGAAGTACGGCAAGAAAAAAGATGCCATAGAATACGGCCCGATACGCTGACGGAATGACTTGAAACACCGAACTGCTTTGCATATTAACCTCGTGAAGCTTTTTCCGATGCCTTGTCTGGTTGAAGCCGAAACCGATCAAAGCTTCCAAAGAGCCAGCCAGCAATACGACGATTGATTGAAGCTGGAGTCCATTTTGTACTCCACAGCAGAAGGCGATATCGCTTGCCGGGAATCACAATCGCCTTGTTCTTACTGATCGCATTCAGCGATTCGCGAACGACCCGCTCTGGGCTAAGCCAAAGCCCAGAAGGAATTCGATTGATATCCGCTCCAGCAATCGAAAAAATGTCGGTTTTGACGAAGCCAGGGCAAAGAGCTTGAATGCGTATACCCGTTGATGCGAGTTCCTCATGAACAGAAGCCAACAGATGAACTAGACCACTCTTGGTGGAACAGTAACTCGAGATATAGGGTATGGAAAAAAAGCTAGCTGCCGAAGCGACAAAAATAATGGCCGCCTGATCGCGTTCCCGAAAGGCATTGATCGCTGCATGCAACAATTTCACGGGGCTCAATAAATTCACTTGGAAAAGTTCGGATTGCGATTGGATCGAAAGTTCGTGAAACCGCCCCCATGCGGCTTGCCCTGAAGCATTGATGAACCAAGTCAGTTGCTTGGTCTCCTGAATGTAGTTTGCAATGCGCTCAACGTCGTCTGGCTTTGCCAAATCCCAAATGCGGTGCTCAACCTCAATGCCGTGTTTCGAAGTAAGCTGCGAGCCCAGCGATTCCAATTTTGTAACATTTCGTCCGGAAATGACGAGATCAAACCCGCTGCTGGCCAACGCTTCGCAGAACGCTTGACCGATGCCGCCCGTTGCTCCGAGCACCAGTGCTAACTGTCTTTTGGATGACTCCGGTACATGGGTGCGATTCGCAATCATGTGGCGGCCTCGCTGCGACCAATCCGAGAGTCGGCGATGACTCGTTCCGATGGGAATTTGAGATCCCAAACCAGCCCGAGTGATCGCAAGACAATCAAGGTAGTCGCGCTGAGATCCGGTTCCCACCAATAAACGCGATGGCTGTAGGAACTTGGAAAGGCGTGGTGGTTGTTCTGGAGGCCTTCCCCAAAGGTCATCCACGCAACAACGTGATTGTTGGCGCTGTGATCATGGGTGTTAAACGGTCGGGTTCCAAACATATGGCAAACGGAACCCACACACCAGCTAGCTTGATTTACCAAACAGATGCGAACCAACCCACCCCACAAAAAACCGGTCCAAGCACCGAAAAGACTTTGGGTCATGAGTCCGCCAAAAACGGTTGGTAAAGCCAGCCCGAGCAAGACCCAATAAAAATACTGCTGATGAATTCGAAAGTACCCTCGATCTCGCATGAGATCGCGTGCGAAGTGACTCCACTCAGCAATGCTCCCACTAAACATCCAACCTATATGCGAATGCCACCAACCGTGAGCCAGTCCTTTCCATCCGTGACCGTGCAGATTCGGCGAATGGGGATCACCTTCTTGATCGCTATAAGCATGATGGCTTCGATGTGTCGACACCCAAAACAAGAGTGGCCCTTGAGCTGCCATCGAACCGAGTGCGGCGAGGACCATCGAAAAGCGTTTCGATGTTTCGAAGGATTTATGGGCAAAGTAGCGATGAAAGCCGATGGTGATTCCGAGCATGCAAACGAGATACATCACACCCAGCGAAATGAGCTCTACAATCCCAACGCCGTAGATCAACACGTGTCCGATTGCGAAAACCGTTCCGGCGAGAGGCGGAGCAACGACCATGAACGCGACCAATTGCTTTCGGCGCGTTGCCGCGGCTGAGAGTCGTGAAATATGCTTGGGTTGTTTTGTAGTGTCGTTCATGAAAAGCGGCTTCTCTCAACTCAATTCTTGGTGTTGCAACAAGGCTGCCGAAGCTTCTTTTTCAGAAGGCTTGCCACGTCTGCCTGGCGTTTTAATATCCCAGGCTAATCCAAGCAATGCGAGTCCTCGAATCACCCAACCAGACGGATCGATTTGCCATGGTCGAATTCCCGTGAAGGCCGCGTTCGGGTAGGCATGGTGATTGTTATGCCACGAACCGCCTAGCGAACTCAGTACAAGCCATGGATTGTTGCGACTTTCGTCGCGCGTATCAAAATCGCGGCTTCCGTACACATGGCACAGCGAATTGACGCTCCAGGTTGCGTGATGGACACAAAGAATACGAACCAATCCTCCCCATAAAACGCCTTGGACAAATCCTATTGCCGTCCCAGTCACGAGGAAGCTTCCGACACCCGGCAAAATCAAGCCAAGCAATACCCACCAAGGATAACGCTGATTCAGTTTGAACAGCAACGGATCTCGCAAAACATCCGGCGCATATTCCATCGGGTTGGTCAATTCACTCTTGAACAACCAACCGAGATGTGCATGCCACAATCCTCGAATCGTTGCCCATCGACCAGTCGTGAGCGGAACGGGCGAATGCGGATCGCGTTCTTGATCACTGAAGGCATGATGACGACGATGGGTCGCAACCCAAAAGAGGACTGGTCCTTGGGCCGCCATGGAACCCAGAATACACAACAGGCTTCGTATCCAGGGGGTCGTTTGAAACGAACGATGGGAGTAAAGTCGATGAAACCCGACTTCGACCCCTAAAACCGTGGCGATGTACAAACCGATCAGCCACGTCAAATCAATCGCGTGAATCCCTCGTCCCCAGGCTAACCAAACAGCCGCCATCAACCCCAAAACAGGCGTTATGACCATTGCAAGCGCGAGGCGCTGTTGCAATCTTTTGGCTGAAACGTTGGCTTGATGAATCCCCTGTGATCGATTGGAAACTCCATCGACAGCGAAACAAATCTCTTCGTTCTGCAACTGCTTGGCCGTATATAAATCACGACACATTCCGCGCCGCTTCTTGCCACTTGAAGTACGAGGAATCGATCCCGTTTTGACCAACCACAGCTCATCGTACTGAAGATCAAAACGCTCACTCAACGCGCGGCGCGCGGCTGTAACGCATTCTTTTTGTTGTTGCGATGTCAGCTTGCGAAGCCTTGGATAAACTTCGACCACTGCAATTAATCGTTCGCTCGTTTCGCCCGGCGTCGAAAACACACAAGCACCGTTTGGTTGAAACATACTCGAGCTTTCCTCGATCGCCACCTCTAGGTCCTGAGGATAGAAGTTGCGGCCTGCAAGAATGATTAATTCCTTGCTTCGCCCGGTAATATAAAGTTCATCTGCTCGGATAAAACCCAGGTCGCCGGTTCGGAGAAAACTCTCCGATGAGCCATCCAATCGTGCATCGAAGACGGCAGTGCTCGCATCGGGAGCATTCCAATACCCCTTCGCAACGCTCGGCCCTGCAACCCATATTTCACCGATCGTTCCGTCAAGCTGGATGCTTTTGGATTCTGGGTCGACGATGAGTACGTGATGTTCCGAATCAGGGCGGCCACAGCTCATATATTCAATTGGAACCGTTGTTTGTGGTTCCGATGGAGCTCGATAAACACATGATTTTGGCAGGGATAATGCGGTAGAACTGGTAACCATCAAGCTGGCTTCGGCTAAGCCATAGCATGGAAAAAAGGCCTCGCGCCGAAAACCGCATCCCGAGAATGCATCCGAGAAACGCTGCCAGGTTTTCGGACGAATCGTTTCGGCACCACAAAATGCAACTTCCCAGCAACTCAGATCGAGCGACTGCTTTTCTTCCTCGGTGATTGATTCAACGCAATGCTCGAAGATAAAGTTAGGGCCGCCGCTGGTGGTGGCTGAATAGTGTGTGATCGCTTTGAGCCAACGAAGCGGATGCTGAAGCACACGTAATGGATTGAGGAGTATGACGGGGAATCCAACAAAGAGTGGTTGAAGGATTCCCCCAATCAGTCCCATGTCATGATAGGGCGGAAGCCAGATTACACCACAACTGTCGCGGTGATGGCCAAAGCGTTTCGAAATGAAACGAAGGTTGTCGAGGAGATTGCCGTGGCTAAGCATGACCCCTCGCGGTTCGCTGGTCGAACCGGATGTGTATTGCAAAAACGCCGTGGCCGAAGAATCACGATGATTGCCGGTCGTTGGTTTCGTGTCGCCCCCCTGAAGCTTCTCGATATTGAGCCATGGGAGCCCCAATCGTTCGGCGAGAGGAATGAACGCCGACGTCACGATGGCAATCTTTGGTGTGCACGAATCGACAATGGACTGAAGTCGTTCAATCTTCTTCTCAATACGATTGGGGTGGGGGGGTGGAGAGGCGGTACCAATTAAACCCGCTTGCTGAATCCCAAAAAACCCACGAATAAAATCGAGTCCGGGAGATGCTAGTATGAGAACGCGGTCGCCGGGTCGACAGACCTCTAATAGACGGTTTCCTATAGTCAGCGAGTCATGGAGTAGTTGTCCAGCTGTAAGAAGGCCGGCTAAAGATTCGTTGTCTTCGAGATAGCGATAGAGGAGTAGATCCGGCGAGGATTGTGCCCGCTCGTAAAGCAGTTCCGATAATGTTCTCGCGTTCCCAAGCATGCGTTCAAATTTTGTGGTTTTACGACGTCGTAGTCGCCGCCATTCACTTTGTACTGTCGCCGAGTATCGACGTTCTCTGAGTGTCGCCGTTCTCTCCGAGAACGAAGCGGGGTGAGCCATCCAATCCCTTTACTTTTCGATCGTCCTAAACTTGCGATGATTCTACAGCTGCACGCATCGTTCTCGGAGAGAACGGCGACAATTCGTTCTCGGCAAGAACGGCGACAATCGGCGACACTGGCCCATCGTAGCTCAGTCGATTGAAGAGTGTGTGATTTTCTGAGAAAGTCTGTGCAAAACGGGCGACGGAAGGACTAGGCTTTGTTTCTAAACACGTAGTCGCGTCTCTCCGAGACGCGAATCATCTGCGTCTCGGAGAGACGCAGCTACGTGAAAGCTCGTTTAG
>JANOAI010000366.1:0-7998 GCA_031411055.1 Pirellulaceae bacterium | reverse complement strand
AAACTGATCGAATGGCATATCGGTGTTCATCGCATCGACAACCCAATCGCGATACTTCCAGATCTGTCGTGGGGCGTCGATCGAGTAGCCATTACTGTCAGCGTATCGAGCCTGATCCAACCACCAGCGTCCCCAGCGCTCGCCGTAGTGTTTACTGTTGAGCAATCGCTCGATCAATTCTTCGTATGCGATTTTCTGGTTTGATTTTGATGCGATTACGAACGCGTCAATCTCTTCAGGGGTGGGTGGGAGGCCGGTTAGATCGAGACTGACGCGACGAATCAACGTCGTCAAATCGGCCGATGGAGACGGAGGCAAATTGACTTCGGCGAGTTTTGCTTGAATAAAACCATCGATTGGATGTTCGGCGTTTTGGATCGTTGGCGGAGTGTTTGGCGATGGTGTTTCAAAGGCCCAGTGTTTTTCGTAATGGGCACCTTCCAGGATCCATTGCTTCAGTTTTTCTTTGGCTTCGGCCGAAAGCTTTTTTCCGGAATCGGGAGGCGGCATTTGGAGATCGACATCGTCGGTCGCAATGCGCCGCCAAAGTTCGCTTTGGTCTGGAGCCGATTCCACGATGGCTTGTTCACCCGAATCGAGCTTGGCTTTCGCACCTTCTTCGGTGTCAAGTCTTAGTCCGCCCTGTCGCCCTTCTTTATCGAATCCGTGACAGGCAAAACAGTTCTCCGACAAAATCGGCATGATGTCACGGCGAAATGACAAGGGGTCGGCGGCCAATGATTTGATGGATGGGCAAACCAGAACAGCTGTCGATAAAGCGAAACGCCTTAAGAAAAGGATGATTGAGATTGCCGAGTGTGGACGCATCATGAGCGGGGCAAGAATTCGCGAAGGAGGAAACCGATGATGCCGCCAATTACAAGGGCTGGAGGGAGGACCATTGCAATCGTCATGGCGACAATTATCCATCGATTGGATGTAGCCGGCGTTCGATTTGAAGATGTTCTTCGGGCGGTTAAACCATTCAAAATCGAGCCGTGTGAGTGAGACGAAGGGATATCACCGATCACCGATCCGTGCGGATTTTGTACAGGAGGTGAAGCGGCGGAGTTTGAATTACCAAAACTGGCTGACGAAGACTGGGCGATACGAATCGTTTGGCTTCCGTCGTGCGACAAACCAGTGGAGTCCATCGAGTTATCTTCGACCATTTCGACAGCTTGTTCAAGCGATGGCGGTGGAGCTGCCCAAGGACCACGAATCAAGCGAGTCGTTGTCAAGTTGCTGACTTCCCCTGCCCAAGGCTCAAGACGCGAAACGACTTCGGCACAAGTTTGAACTCGTTCGCGCGGATTCTTTTCCATCATGTCGGCGATAATATCGACAAACTCTTCGTTGAGATCGGGTTGGAATTTTCGCGGATGCCACGGCGTTTCCGAAAGATGGCGACGAATCTTGGAGGCGGTATCACCACCTGGAAAAGGGACTTTCCCACAAACAGCATAGTACAATGTACAGCCGAGCGAATAGACATCGGTGACGCTTGTGATTTCCAGCGGGGTTCGAATTTGTTCGGGTGAAAGATAGTCGGCGGTGCCGATGATTTTTCCAGCTCGCGGATCCTCGTTAAGGTTATAGGCGAACCCGGCTAAACCGACGTCCGAGACTTTGGCAATTCCATCCGGCGTCACCAAGATGTTACCGGGCTTTACATCGCGATGAATCATCCTTTGTTGATGGGCATAATCAAGTCCCATCGCCGATTGCATGATGATGCTTGCAGCTTGGTGAATTGGGAGCGGTCCACGTGTTTTTACCAAACGTCGTAAATCCATCCCTGGAACGTATTCTGTGACTAAGTAGTGGACATTGCCATCTTGGCCTGCATCGAAGGCTCGTACGAGATACGGACAGTCCAACTTGGCTTGCATCCGAATTTCGCGATTGAAACTTTGGAGTGTTTCCGGGGTCGCACGATGAAGGGGTAAAACCTTGACCGCACATTCACGATGCATCACTTGATGGACGGCTTTGAAAACTTGCCCCATCCCTCCCTGCCCTATCCAATCGGTGACAATGTATGGTCCCAATGTGAGTTTGGTACGACCGGACGCAAGTTGATCGGCTTGATAGCGAGTCAATACCGACTGTTCAATGAGAAGATCGGCAAGCAGCCGATCAGAAATAGCTTCGTTTTGAGACGTGTTGCTTTGACGAGCCTTGGCCAGTCGATGAACGTAGTCGAGCTGAGCTGGGCTGACTAAACCGCTCGCCAAGGCAGAGGTTCGGAAGCTAATCTCTGCTCCGTTCATTTATTAGATGCTAATTCCTTGTTCGATTTCATCCTCGTAACCCAAAGGCTCAAATTCGCATGGTTTTCGAAAACGCTCAAACCTCACGACATCACTGACGGGAGAAGGTGTTTCGAATTCCGTGAGGCGAAGTCGCGGGCCTTTCATTATACCTATTGTATTCAGGCCTGTCGTTCCATGAAAAAAGGCCGCGTTCGAGGGGAACGCGGCCTTTCGAAGGCAATAAGCAATGAGCAGCGGGACTAGCCGTTATTTAGTTCGATGCAACCGCATCAAAGTTGAAGCTCAGTTCCATTTCGTCGCCGCCAATAAGGCGAATCGACTTCTCTCTGACGATGCCGTTCCAGGAAACGACCACTGTATAGTCTTCCCAGACTTGGCCCGAAGTGAGTTCTTTCGTTCGATATGTTCGAGACTCGCCCTTTGAACTGGTCGTGTTTCCGGCCAGCGAGACCTTCGCGTCTGCAGGAACGTTCAGCTTAAGAACTGTTTCCGCGACGACTGGTTTTTCGTTGAGTTTGAAAGCGAGGGTTTCTGTTGTTCCGGGAACAAGGACCAAGGTCTTGTTTTCGGTGACCACTTTGCCGTCTCGCTCGTCTTCAACGCGAACTTCAAAGCGATAGCTGGCGCCCGCCTCCAGGTTGCGAGATACAAATCGGCGCGAAGTACCTTTGCTGGTCGTAGCATTGCCATTGACGAAAACGCGAGCCGACTCTGGCAAATCGATAACGAGATGAATTTCGTCGTTCAAGGCCGAGACCTTTGCGCTGGTGAGCAGGACGCTATCGCTCGAAGATCCCATTGAAGTACCATGATTCATCGGAGCCGATTCCATTATCGTATCCGAGCTCATTGGAGCGCCTTCGTAAATCATGCCACTGCTGTAGGACGAGCCCGAACTGCCGTAGCTTGGGGCGCTGCTGTAACTTGGAGCGTAGTGTGAGCCACCGCTGCTTCCGTGTCCGCCGTGCGAATATCCACCACTGGAGCCACCGTAGGAAACGCCGCCAGAACTTCCGTAGCTGCTTACACGACCATACGATCCACCGGACGACCCGTGACCGCCAGAACTACCGTAGCTCACGGAAGAATAACCACCAGAACTACCGTAGGAAGCTCCACTATATCCGGATGAACCGCCACCCGAGCTGGCTCCGTACGATACGACGCGATTCGCGTGATGAGAATGGATTCGAGCAGCCAATCGACGCAAAGGTCCAACGTGTGCAACGCCACCGCTTGAGCCATGCGAAGGCGCATAGACAGCACTACCACCGGAGCCATATCCGCCGCCACTTGAGCCGTAAGCTGCGCCACTTGAGCCATAGCTAGCACCCGTCGAGCCATATCCGCCGCCGCTTGAGCCGTAGCCGCCTGAGGACCCCCAGCCAGCAAACGAAGTCGAAGCGAATCCGGCGATCGCCAAAAAAGACAACAAAACGTGTAATTTCTTCATGATGCAGAATTTCCTCAACAGCTCAATTCCCCCTCAAACGCACCAAGTCAACCATCGACTTGGCTTCTACGTGAAGTCATAATCCATAGGATATCCCACTAAGCCCGTGAAGCAAGCAGGATAGGCAAGATTTGCGGTTTAGGAAAAATAGGAGTATTGCGAGAAGGAGGGTTGTCGGGATTTCGAGCCCCTGCTGGACTAGAAAGTCAGAATCCGGCCCCTTAGAAGTGCGAAACGAATTCGTTCAAATTTGGGTAAATCATCGCGGCAAAAAGGGGGCGAGAGAGTGGCTTCGGCGGTTCGAAGACGTTTGACTCAACCTGTTACTGAGGCTGCGATGGAGTTAGCCGATTTTTTGAAGCCAATTCTGGGATTTTACACGGTTGGTTTTTTGGAGAACGCCGCCTTGATTACATCCGGTCTTCGAAACCAGTAGCCGACCCAAATCAAGACGCCAAAGGCGATCTGCACTAGAAAAGGTTCACCCAATCGAAGGTGTGTCACAATGGCACCACCTACGTAGCCGGTCAAAAGGATGGCTCCAATGAAGGAAGTTGGAGGAAACAGATAGACGAGCGTAATCACGATCTCAACCATTCCAATATTTTTCATTTGGGCCATGGTGAAGCCTGACTTCGCAAATTCTGCTTCTTTGCCTTCCCAATCGATGAATTTCGCACCGGCGCTAATCGTGAATACTGCTGCCAGCAGAACACTGAGAATCCAGCCGGCGATCGAAAGTTTGAAAGACTTGGCCATGTTTTGCTAGCTCCAACGAGTTAAGAAGTCTCTGTTCATTCCCTTTCAGGCACCGCTTTTAACGGCGTTGGGAAAATGAAGGATGGTTACTTCAAGTCCCGGTGTGAACAACGATCACCGTTCAATGTGATCGCCGATTGTTGTCTTAATTAGCCAGCGATTCAATGCGGGGTAATTGATTGGTCTTGGCTCCAGTCGAAGACTATCTCTAACATCCATTGCGTAAACAGACTGTGATTGAGTCAAACTCTGATTTGCTCAAAGGAAGATTGAATGCGAAACTCGTCCCCTGCCCTGCCCCAGGCAAAGCACATGAATTTTCGACTCGGCCTATCGTCGACTGCGCACCACATTCAAGCGGCACTGCGCCAGAAATTGGCTGCAACCACATTCGTTTCATTCCTATTCATGCAAGGGTACTCGAATCAAAGTGTCGTCCTTTTTCTGTGGTTCACCACGGCGTCATTTTTAGCTGTGGCTCAGGAAACCAACATCGCTCCGCCGAACATGCTTCAGACTGTGCCGAATATTGCCGCTCGAAACGCGCCGCCTAAAGCGCCCCCTCCCTCGAGTAGTCAGGCGGTCGCAAGCGTCACGGCGCAACCCGGGAGTGAAGCGAATCGAATTCCTTCGATTGAGAACCAGCCAACGGGCAGCAATGTTGCTTCGAGCGCCTTCCCAACGAATTCCGTCCCTCCAGTGGCGCCATCCCCTTCGGTGTCGCGCGCAGCGCCGGTACGGACCAACATTGAATCGCTTCCGACGACCGCTGGCCAGTATTGGATGGAATACGACATAAGTCCGTACACGCAGGTTTTGAAGAGCGTTGATCGTCCTCAGCAAGCCATTATTGATTGGATTCTTCGCGACACAGGAACCGACGTTTGGTTTTCTGAACCGACTGGAATTCTTACGGCGGATCGATCGAAGTTGCGCGTTTATCACAACGAAGCCATGCATCAGGTGATCAAGCAATCATACGAACGCTTCGTAAACGGCCCGGTTGATCCGCAGGCGTTCAGCCTGCGCATCATTACGGTCACGAATCCGAATTGGCGACAACGAGCCTTAGCGTGGATGCGTTCCGTGGAAGTTGATTCGCCGGGCGTAAATGGTTGGTTGTTGAGTAAAGAGAATTCGGCAATGCTGATGTCGATGTTACGTAGTCGCAATGATGTTCAAGAGACGCCGTTGCCCGAACTGAGCATTATCAACGGACAATCACACAACATCGATCAGCTTCGATCTCGCAATTACGTTCGTGAATATACACGGCAAGAACAACCCTACCCTGCCTACGTTCCTGTCAACGATGAGATTCAGGAGGGCTACCGCATCCAATTTAGTCCGCTGATGAGCACGGATCTGCGCACCATGGATGTGTCATTAAAATGTTCGATCGATCAGGTTGAACGCCTCAATCAGGTCGCGGTGGATCTTCCATCGGCGACTGGTGGTGTGCAAAGCGCGCAGATCAGTGTCCCGCAACTTGTTTCATGGCGATTGCATGAGCGATTTCGATGGCCCAGCGACCAGGTGTTGGTGCTTTCATGTGGCGTCATCGCTGCACCAACGGCTAAGGATACGAATAACTTAATTAGCAACACTTCCGGGACGAGCTTGTTCGGGCTCAACAAACTCCTCCCCAATCAATCAGGTGCGAGAGCTGACGCCATCCTCGTTGTTGAATACAAAGGACCTGCCGCTTCACAACTTCCAACAGGCAATAGCGTACCAAGCAACACGGCGCAATCGATCTCGCGTGGAAGATACTAGGGA
This sequence comes from Pirellulaceae bacterium, assembly GCA_031411055.1. Taxonomy (GTDB): domain Bacteria; phylum Planctomycetota; class Planctomycetia; order Pirellulales; family Pirellulaceae; genus JAIYDQ01. Next base: position 1,731 of record JANOAI010000366.1, on the reverse strand, counting down.
ACTTCAACAAATAACGGTCGACTAGCAGGTGATTCTAAAGCTTGGTTAGCGATTCAAAGAAAGCACTTGGATTGTCGTATTGCTCAATCTCGGCCCGCGACTTTCGAATCGTCGGTTTCATGGGGATGGGATGGTCGTGACCGTTGATGTATATCAATATCAGAACTTTATGGTTCGACATGCTAAATATCTCGGCGGTGTAGCGAGGTAGACTTGCAGCCCCGGACGTCACAATTCGAATTCCGTTCAGTCCACATCGACTAACGGGTGACTCTTCTTGGATCGCTCCAACTCGTCGATGATTTTCGACATAGGTCTCAGGCGTCCCATCCCAGTTTCCTTGCGCTACAACGCTGCGTATTGCAAATTCCGATTGGGTAACAGGACTTCGAACGGAATCTCCTTGTTGACCCGTTTGCAAATCTTTGTCGGTTACTTTCAAACCCGACGCATAGGCCACATAACCATCGACGGAGATAGCGCGTTTGCCGGTCATGAACACGTAGGCACTAACGAAAAGTCCGCCGCAGACTAAGAAGGTCAACACCGAGACGGTTGCAAGCGTACCAAGAATCCATTTCACTGCGCTGCTGCCGCCACTCGACGAAGACTTCGTCTTTTTGTTGGGGGCCGCGACGGGAGCGGGATAGGATGACGTATCTACAAAGTCTCGCGGATTCGGAATGGTTGCTGGTGGCAGAAGGTTTTCAAGACGCAAATCAGCGAACGGATCGTCTGGAGGAGGCGTTGGACGCTTTGCCGGACGAGCAGTCGGTTTCGGCGACGAATTTTGTTGAACTGCTTTGGGTGGTATCGGTTTGGCAACTCGCGCCCTAGGGACGTTTGGTTTTGAAACCATCGGGGCTGGTTTGGGCCGAACGAACAGTTCAATAATGAAAACCGTCTTGCATGCGTTGCACTTTCCTTTACGGCCGACAGATTCAGGCGACCCTTCAAATAGCTTTTTACAATTCGGACAGGCGAAGGGGATCGTCAAATTATCAGCGACGGGCTGGTTTGTGGTTTCAGGCAACTTGATTGTGAAGACGTTGCCACAGTCAGCACAATGCCCTCGCGTGCCGAGTAGTTTTTCATCGCAATTGAGCGTCCGCTCACAGGAGGGGCACTGAACATCAATCAAGACTGTCGCGACAGGAACCGGGAGCGTCGGCTTCGCCACCGGATTGGGGACCAGCATTACTTGATTACAGGCTGGACATACGCAACTCTTTCCTTGACTGTCGTCGGGTACTCGGAGCGATTTTGAACATTGAGAGCAGTGAAATTCGATCGCCATGGAAACTACTTAAGTTTGAACAATCTGAACCTCGGACTGAGCCTGCTTCAACTATGAAATTCACCGCCTTGTTTCCCTCCGATATTTTAACCCACAATCGACAACTTGATTCGTGATATACCCGGAAGATCTGGATGCCTTACAGCCATGAGAGAAGATTCCCCTAAGTTTGCGTTTCCCAATCGTTAAACTTAGAACAGTTACCCATATTTTAAACGTCACCGTTCCTCTAAGCATTGGACGGATAAAGCGGACTGTTCTGTGTAACGGCTCAAGAAACTAAATGTCAACGAGGGTGCAGACGCTACAGTACGAACGACGAAACAGGTTTCTAGTGGAGCGTCAAAATCAAATGTTCGGGTTATGGGGTCAGGAGTCAATTGCCGGAACGGCCCTTCGGGTGCTTTGCATAATTGACTCCTGACCCCATAACC
>JANOAI010000365.1:0-5911 GCA_031411055.1 Pirellulaceae bacterium | reverse complement strand
CGAACAATTTTTTGAGCGAGAGTGGGACGAACAAAAGGATATGACTACGTCCCTGCGGCTCCGTCGCTATGCCGACAACCGCATGCTCGATATTGTCGGACAACCTCGCATCAATCGATTCCATACTGAAACCGAATGGCTTCCGAAGATTGACCATTTCATCTTGGGGCAATCCATCTTCGATCGATTGACTTGGTATGCGCACAGCAATGTGGCCTATGCTCACTTGCGAACCGCCTCAACACCACTTAACGCAGCGGAACAAGGTGTCAAATTCCAGCCTCAACCGTGGGAAGTCGACTCCGAGGGTATTCGAGCCGGGACACGCCAAGAGTTAGCGTTACCCCTCAACACGGGTCCCTTCAAAATTGTCCCCTATGTCAACGGTGAAGTCATGACGTGGGGCGAAGATGTTACCGGAAATTCTCTCACCCGACTCACGGGTCAAACGGGTGTTCGAACAACCCTACCGATGTGGAAAACTTACCCGGAAATTCAGAATCGACTCTTCAACGTGAATGGCATCGCGCACAAGCTCAACTGGAACACCGAGTTTTTCTACGCGGATACCAATCGCAACATCGAGCAACTTCCACTCTACGATCCGTTGGACGACAACGCTCAAGAACACTTCCGCCGGCGATTAGTCTTCAACACCTTTGGAGGAGTCCTTCCTCCAAAGTTTGATTCTCGTTCATACGCGATTCGTCAAGGTTTGCAACGCTATGTAACAGCGAGTTCTGCCGAGGTTGTTGAAGATCAAATGCAAGTTCGCTTCGGGTTAGACCAACGCTGGCAAACGAAACGAGGTCTCGCTGGTCGCGAACGCATTGCTGATCTAGTCGAATTCGACGTGAATGCAATTCTCTTTCCCAAGTCCGATCGCGACAATTTTGGTCAAACAGTCGGCGCCATCGACTACGACTTCCGATTTCATATCGGAGATCGCTACACATTCCTCAGCGACGGCTACTTTGATGTCTTCGATAAAGGTTTGAATGTTATCAGTGGCGGGATGCTCTTAACGCGACCGGGGCGAGGTGACTACTATTTTGGATTGACAGCCTTGCAGGGCCCGATCAATACGATCGTCGCCAATAGCAACATCAACTATCGACTAAACGAGAAGTGGTTGGTCATGGGGGGCAGTACTTTCGATTTCCGTGAAGTCGGAAACGTTGGACAAACGGTTTCATTGGTCCGAATAGGCGAATCATTCTTGGCTCAAGTCGGATTTCAAGTCGACTCTGGCCGTGACAATACTTCTTTCTTCTTTAATCTCGAACCGCGATTCTTTCCCTTCCGTGGTCTAGGCAATCTCGGCGGTCAAAACATCCCACCGGCGGGACGCTACGGACTCGAGTAAAGTCGCCGTCACAACGCCCAACGCCCAACGCCCAACGCCGCTTTCGCCAACTTAGCCCTCAACCAATTGCTGCAACGCTTGGTTCCAATCGTTGATCGCCGCCGAATTCTCATACAGCGATTCCGAGCGTTCAATCAACTGTTGGCGCAACGATTGTCGATAGTCGGAATCCATCGCAATCGAGGTCGCGAGCTTCGCATAAGCATCGGTCGAATCGGTGATCAATGACTCCATTCCAATCTGACGATAGAGAGCTTGGCTGATGCGATTCCGCAAAAACTTGCCCGGAAGAGTCACGCAAGGGGCACCAACCGCAATCGCTTCCATGGTGCTATTGCCACCCCCGAAACGATAGGGATCCAACACAACATCGGCTGCGGCAAGTAGATCGAGAAAGTCTTCTCGTGAAACGGCTGGAATAAAAACGATCCGATCGACCTTATCTCCCAGCGATCGTCGCCAGCGTCGATTCAATCGATGCGTCCATTCCGACATGCGGCCTTCAAGCAGCACTAGCGTCGACTTAGGATCCGCCTCAAAAATGGCCAAAATGGCTTCATCGAACTCGGGATGAAACTTAAATAGTGTCTGCGGGCAAAGGTAAACGCGCCGATCTATCGGCAAACCCAAGTCCCCACGCGTCTTGGGAACCACGTTACGTTTGGGTCGATCATAGAGTGTCCCGAGCGTCGGCATCATCAAAAGCGGTTCCGTGTAATGGGACTGAGCATTGTCCGCTTCGAGATCCTGGCTCGATACGAAATAGTCCATGGCAGCACTCCCGGTCGTATCCGGATGTCCCCACGTAACGGCTTGGATAGGTGCAAATTTCGAAAACGCGAGGGTCGAGCTCAACGAGTCCATGCCGACATCGGCAAAAACTAAAACGTCCAGCTGTAACTGACGTAGCGTTTGAATGGCTTGTGGCAAACCTCGCGGTAGCAAAACAAATTCATCCGATACCTCTTTAAAACCTTGGGAGACTGGATCAATTTCTTTTGCCGCAAGAATCGTCGTCACATGAAACTGATCGCGATCCACATGGCGCAGGCGAGGAAGATTTAACTTGCCAATGGTATGGTCTCGAAAATAAGCCGAGATGAATCCGATTCTCGGCTTGTTACCAACGCTACGTGAACGACCGGACAAGGGTGTCGAAAAATCGTTTCCGCGAATGACCTGCCCTCGAAGCGACATCACTTCGCGATCGCAGAGTCCTTGGTAGGCGGCGAGAAAACAAGTGGGAACCAGCGACTTGGTTGCATCGACGGTTACTTTTTCGTCCACCATCCGTTGCAGAATATTTTGTTGACGCTTTCGCCAATAGGCAATTTCGTCCTCCGAATCATAAATGATTGGCAAGACCGACGAGTCGAGAAGTCGATTGATGGGACTGCGATCGAATTTCAAAAGGTAGTCGTAGGCTTCAACAGCTTTCTCGGTTTCGCCACCATTAAAATAAAGATAGCCGAGGTTCTGCCAAGCAGCCGAGCAAGTCGGGTCGACTTCGCTTGCGCGTTGGTAGCAAGTCGCTGCCATTTTTTGTCGAGCTTGATCTTGTCGAAGGTTTCCTAAATCAACCAATAAAGCCGCACGTTTCGCGGTTGCTTCTTGAGGAAGACTTGCGATGGCTCGTTCGAGCGAATCAGCCGCACGATCCAACTTTCGTTGTTGATAAAACTTTTGATAGGCAAGCAAATAGTCTTCATTCGATTCTTTGGCTTCGACGACTCTCCCCGCATTGGCAGAAAAGAGCGGCCACTGTGGCGTAACGGTTGGACGAGGCATGGTTTCCGCCGGGACAATCCAAACTTCTTTTTCTTGTTTGTCGATCGAACTACCCGCAATCATGGGATTTACAAAACCGGGTAAAACGTCGACCGCAAAGATTTCGCTCACGCCCGACAAAAACTTGAAGACGGCCACAGTCCGCCCAGTGACCAGATCCACCACCCCCATTCCGCATTGCAATTCCTCGCGACGGTCTGCAATCGGCACGCCACCAAAGACCGAAGTCTCGCGAATCTTGGAAAGCCCGATAAATGCAAACTGTCCGTGCATCGCGAGCCCGCGTGAATAACCTGGAACCACCTCGACCTCTTGATATCGACCTGTGTTCAGCTCGACATATCCAAAGCTTCCGCAACCCGAGTTGAGCACCCAGAGCTTACCATTGTGCATTCTGGGCGAATGCGGCATCGAATAGCCGCGACTCACAACTTCGTCGCTGGCAATATCAATCATGATACCGCTCGTTGCTTTCGTAGGTCGCCAGCCGGCTGGCTCGTTGGTCTCAGCCATGGCCGTGGCAAATCGTGGCCGGCCCTGATCCATGGCCAAGCCGTTTAAATGGCATCGATCCTGATCGATCAATTGCGAAATGAACTTGGGTCGCCATCGCGGTACGAAACTGTAGTTGTCATGGAGCGTTGCAAGGCAAGAAAAGAGCGTGTTAACAATCCAAAGCCCTTCATTTCCCCAAGCCAAATCATGGCCGTGAATGCTACCGGTATAGAAACTCGCTCGCGGGACAAAACAGCCATCATGCGTTCGGTTTGGTCCGGGTGGTCCGAGCGTCTCGTGACCCGGCACTAAAAAATGCATTTGGCGGCGGGTACCAATCGCCAATCGATCTTTCCGCACAGCCAAGCCCATCGGTTGATCATAATCCAGAAAAGAAATGCGAAGCTTGCCCTGGTGAGTCCCCAGCACAAGCAACTTTCCTGCTTGATAGGTAGTGATGAGGATGGAGGCTTTGCAGTGCTCTAAAATCGAAGGCAAATTCGGCGAGTACTCGAACCGAACTTCGTTATGCCTTGGCGACTTGTTTTCGTCGTTTTCAAGACCATGTTCGGGGGTCAAAGCTACGTCATCAATGCCCATGAGCCGCCTATTCAAATTGCATGAGGTTAAGTAATTGTCGAGAACAAATTAACGTCGCGATAGTTTCGAAGAACCCAAGATAGCTGGCTGACCAGGATTCGCAACAAGGAGCGCCAACGACGACCAGCTCGAATCCCTGAGAAAGCCGGTGCAAAATAGGACAATTGTTGCTCAAGCGGCGAACGGCTATCATGCTTGGCTTTCATACTTGTAAGCTGTTAGAAAGTCGAACATGGAATTGCCGAAGGGTTTTCGATTTGCTGGTGTTTCGGCTGGGATTAAAACCCGCGCCGGAGCTCGGGATGTCGCGATGATCGTAGCCGATCAAGAATGCACGGCGGCCGGTGTCTATACCACCAATCAAGTCGTGGCTGCACCAGTCGTCTTGTCTCGAACACGCACCCCTAGCCAACGAGCTCGCGGTCTGGTCATCAATAGCGGCAACGCGAACGCTTGTACTGGCGAGAAGGGGATGCAAGACGCACGGGAGATGACGCGATTGGCAGCCGCCGCGTTGGCAAAGAGTCAGAGTAGCGTCAAAGCCATCGATGAAGACCAATGGATTGTCATGAGCACCGGTATCATTGGGCGATTTCTACCGATGGATAAAATCGCAGCCGGAATCGATGCCGCTGCAAAGGATTTGGCCATAGGCGAAGAGGCTTTTTTGCGCGCGTCCGATGGGATCATGACGACCGATGCGACTCGCAAAATTGCTGACCGTGCGATTCGACTCCCGTCAGGCCGAACGGTAAAACTGGTTGGGATGGCAAAAGGTGCTGGAATGATCGGTCCGCGAATGGCCACCATGCTCGCTTGCCTCATTACCGATGCTCCGTTAACAGCCACACAAGCTCAACGACTGCTTCAACGAGCCGCCGACAAATCTTTTAATTGCATCAGCGTCGAAGGACACATGAGCACCAATGATTCGCTCGTGATGTTAGCCCTTCAACCATCCACTTCCGAACCGGCCCTCGCCGGTGACGACGAAGCACATTTCGCTTTAGAACTTACCAGTCTAACGATTGAGCTTGCCAAAATGATTCCTGACGATGGTGAAGGAGCCACTCACCTCATCGAAATTGCGATTGAAGGAGCAACCAACGACGCGGATGCCGATCAAATTGCACGCTCGGTCGCGATGAGCAATCTGGTGAAGACGGCCATCACGGGTGGTGATCCTAACTGGGGCCGCATTGTCTCCGCCGTTGGCTATGCGGGTGTCCCGATCAAAGCCGAAGTCCTTTCACTGCATTTAAATGGGATCCATCTCTTTGATCGTGGCGAGCCGCTGCCATTCAATGCCAAACAGGTCAGCGAATCGATCAAAGGACGCAAGCTGACCGAAATCAAGCTGATGGTTGGTTACGGCAGCGGGACCGCCAAACACTGGACAAGCGATCTCAATGCTGAATACGTGCGATTCAATTCCGAGTATTCGACCTGATTCGAATTTTCGCCTTAGATCAATTCGCAAGCCCAATAATGTACAACTATCCGTCGCCGAGCGGCTGGCGACTTTGATTGAACGAGAATTACGACGCTCCTCGCCAATCGCCACCAAAAACCCTTGCATGCAATCTGAATACCGCAGGTTTACCCTGCGGAAGCTTCTGTTTTCCGCTAACAAAAGGATCCGCCGCAAAATCTCTCGCTCGC
>JANOAI010000364.1:0-9313 GCA_031411055.1 Pirellulaceae bacterium | reverse complement strand
GACCGAGCCCGCCAGGAGCATGCGGTTGCGCTCAGGGGACCCATCGGCCTACGCTGCGTTTCTCGGGAGTGTGCCGGGCGAGGAAAGCGACGATCAGCCAGATCCGATCTTGGAGAGTAGCAAATCGATCAACCAACGTTTATCCTTATTCACAACGCGTTGCTAGTCACCCTGCTTGAGTTCTATCTGGCCGAGTCGTCCCATAGCAACCTTCGAGTTTAATCCCAAGAAAATAGCTTGGGGTCCGCCCTTTTTGCCTCCCCTTTGAAAGCAAGTTATCCAATGCGAATCATGGACCTGCCCTCCGATATCTTTCGTTTTAACCCAGGTACAGCTGTTTTGGCGTGTGCAAGCGTCATGGCGTTCTCCATTCATCTGCAAAGCGAAGAATATCTCAATGGCATCAAATGGTCGGAACCAAAGATCGTAACGCCGGGCAAGACCAGCGTTGATCCTCCTTCCGATGCCGTCGTTCTATTCGATGGAAAAGATCTTTCGAAGTGGGAAAATGCTGAAAAATGGTCCCTCAAAGATGGCGAATTGATTTGTGGGAAAAACTACCTGACAACGAAAGAGGAGTTTGGTGATTGTCAGCTCCATATCGAATGGTCGGCTCCAGTACCAGCCGAAGGTTCCGGCCAAGGTCGAGGCAACAGCGGTGTGTTCTTTATGGGGAAACGATACGAAATCCAAGTTTTGGATTCCTTCGAAAATCTAACGTATTTCGATGGGCAAGCGGGGGCGATCTATAAGCAGACGCCGCCCATGGCGAATGCGATGCGCAAGCCTGGTGAATGGAATACCTACGATATTCTGTGGAATGGCCCCAAGTTCAAAGAGGATGGTTCACTCGAAACACCCGCCTATATCACGGCTCTCCATAATGGGGTCTTGATCTTGAATCACTTTGCTCTGCTTGGCGATACGCCGTTCAATCGTCCGCCCAAGTACGAAGCCCATGGCAATAAAGGACCAATCAGTCTCCAAGATCATCGTAACCCTGTTCGCTTTCGAAACATCTGGGTCCGCGAAATGACTCCCGCCATCGGCCTTCAAGAGCGTGAGCCGTTTATTCGCAACGGCGACAAGGAAACGCCATTGTCCGAAGTTAATAAAAAATAGTCCAAGAATCGCAGTGATCTCTCCGCGAGTCGTTTCGACTCGCTTTTTTTGTCGCAAAAGCGATCCATTGCGTGTAAAACAACTGTCCACAATAGTTCATTGCCGATTGGCAATTCGACTTAGTCTTTCAAGTAACGGAATTCGTTCGTTTTGGGGCGATATTTTTCCAAGCGTCTTCCGTTTTTATCGGCACTCAAGGCAAAGGTTTGCAAAATGTTTCGCACCGTTCCAACGTTTCTTCTCTTATCCTTCGTTTCCAATGTTCTCTTGGCGGCCGACAAGCCAAATATTTTGCTCTTGCTCAGCGATGATCATAGCTATCCCTATCTCAGTTGTTATGGCAGTCCAAACGTCAATACACCGGTCATAGATAGCCTTGCCGCCGAGGGGATGAAGTGCCACCGCTTCTTCACCGTCGCTCCGCAATGCGTTCCATCGCGTGCGGGTCTAATGACCGGGCGTTCGGCTGTCGCCGCTCGAATGACGCGATTCTCTTCACCTTTGCCGCTTGATGAAATCACCTTGCCAGAGCTATTGCGGGAGCAAGTAGGCTACTACACCGGAATATGCGGGCGTGGATTCCATCTGGACGGTTCTAAGACAGGCAACAATCCAACCTCCGACTCATTCTTAGAAAAGCACCTACTGAAGACGTTTAGCGATCGAGTCGATTTCCTTAATCAATGCACCGATAAAGAGGTGTCGCAAAAGGTGAGCGAGTTTCTCGATGCGAAACCAAAGGACAAGCCTTTTTTCATGTGGGCCAATTTTAGTGACCCGCATCACGCTTGGACTGGCGCCGAGTCCGTTCGTCCCAAGCCGGGTTCGCTCAAGCTACCGCCGCATTGGCCTGACTATCCTGAAATGCGTGAGCAGTTGGCTGATTATTTTTCCGAGATCAATCGGCTTGATTCGACCGTCGGGGATGTCCTGAATGTTCTCAAATCGCGTCAGCTGTTCGATTCAACTTTGATTGTCTTTATCGGAGACAATGGTTGCGCGCTACCCCACGGCAAGGGTTCACTCTACGACCCGGGCTCGAACGTTCCGTGTATCATCCGATGGCCTGGTGTCGTCAAACCAAATAGTGAATCGCGAGCACTTATCAGTGGTGAGGATCTTGCGCCAACTCTTTTAGAAGCTGCCGGGACCGAACCTGGCAAAAAGATGAGTGGAAAGAGCTTTCTCCGTTTGCTCAATGGAAGCGACTACGAATCGAGGGAATACCTTTTTGTGGAACGGGGACCTCATGGATCGGCCCCCGTATCGGTGGATACTACAAATGCTGCATTCGATTTAAGTCGCGCCGTTCGAAGCAACCGGTATAAATTCATTTACAACTGCACGCCATGGATCCCCTACGCGCCTGTCGACTCAGCCGGCGGCATCGGGTGGCAACGAGTCAAGAAAGCTGCCGCCGATGGGACACTCTCGCTGCCTTTCAAACAAACTTACTTCACGACGCCGCGTCCGGTATATGAGTTCTACGATCTCGATGTTGACCCTTCTGAGTTAAACAACCTAAGTGGAAAACCGGAAATTGCCAACATCGAGGCCGAACATCGCCTCGCTTTAACCGAAAAGATGATTCTTGATTTCGACTATCTGCCGCTCCCTGCCATCAATACTACTTCCGGCCTCGATCCTTCGTCCGAAGGGTCAAAGAAGGCTAACCGCAAAAAGAAGACATCTCCATGAACTTTCGAATTGTTCTTTTATTTCTCTTCGTGGGCGTGGTTGTGAGCCATATGAAAGCGCATGCGACTTCGCCGATCAACATTGTCGTTTTGTATGCAGATGACTGGCGACATGATACGTTAGGCTGCGCTGACAACCCGATTGTTCAAACTCCGAATCTCGATCAACTCGCCCGCGAGGGGGTGCGATTCACACGCAACTGCGTTACCACCTCGATCTGCGGTGTCAGCCGCGCAAGTCTTTTCACGGGCCAGTGGATGTCACGGCACGGCAACCAGGCCTTTGAAAACTTTCTGACACCTTGGAATGAAAGCTATCCGGGCTGCCTACGCGACAACGGCTACTTTGTGGGTCATATTGGAAAGTGGCACAACGGCAAGTTTCCGGAGGAGAACTTTGATTTTGGCAGGTCCTATAGCGGTCAGCATTGGACCAAAGACGCAGATGGAGAAAAAATCCATGTTACGGCTCGTAACGAACGGGATGCGTTGGCGTTTCTATCGGATCGTCCTTCCAATAAGCCATTTTGTTTGACGGTCGCTTTTTTTGCGACCCATGCCGAAGATCAAAATCCAAAGCAATACTTGCCCCAACCGCAAAGCCTTGAACTTTACAAGGACGTAACGATTCCGACCCCAAAAACGGCGAGCGACGATTACTTCAATAAGCTTCCCCACTTCATCGCAAACGAGAAAAATGAAGGCCGCCATCGATGGCATTGGCGATTTGATACGCCGGAGCGCTATCAAGAGTATATGAAGAACTACTATCGTTTGGTAACGGAAGTTGATTCAGCCTGTGGCAAGGTGGTGGCGGAACTCGAACGCAAGGGGGTGCTCGATCAAACGCTCGTCATCTTTACGACCGACAATGGTTACTTCCATGCCGAGCACGGTCTCGCTGACAAATGGTATCCGTACGAAGAAAGCATCCGCGTACCCTTAATCATTCGCGACCCACGTTTGGCTCAGTCACAACGCGGTCAAACTAACGATGCGTTGACGTTAAACGTTGATCTTGCCCCGACGATCCTTACAGCCGCCAGCATGCCGATTCCCAAGGGGATGCAAGGACGCGATATTAGCGAACTTTACCTTTCGAGAATCGACGTCCCATGGCGAAACGATTTCTTTTACGAACACGCCACCATCAAGAACACCAGCTTTATCCCGGCGTCACAAGCTCTCGTCGGTCGCGACTGGAAGTATATCTATTGGCCCGACTTTCAGTACGAGCAACTCTTCGACTTGAGCAAAGACCCGTTGGAAGAATGCGATCTCGCTCGAGATCCAAGGGCGGTATCGCAAATGGCGATCATGCGAACACGCTTTGCAGAGCTCAAAGCTGCTGCAAAGTAGCTGAACTAATTTCAAAAAAACACAATAAATTGTATTGCTGAGAACTATTCATGAGACCGATCGTCCTAGAATCCATCAAGTTTGCGCTATCGGCGATTCTTTTCCTTTTCAGTTGGGCCATCCCGTTGTTTTGCGATGGCACCTGCATCGCGTCATCGCCAAATATCATCATGGTCTTTATTGACGATATGGGATGGGGAGATTTCTCCTGCTTTGGCAACCAAGACGCCGAGACTCCGAACATTGATCGACTTGCTGCGGAAGGAATTCGTTTTTCTCAATTCTATGTAAATGCACCGATCTGTTCACCTTCGCGTTGTGCCTTGACGACCGGCCAGTATCCGCATCGATGGAAGATTACTTCGTTTCTTAATAATCGAAAAGACAACGAAGCTCGCGGGGTAGCGCAGTGGCTTGACCCAAAAGCGACTACCATCGCGAAGCTACTTAAGCAACAAGGTTATGCCACGGGCCACTTTGGAAAATGGCATCTCGGCGGCCAACGCGATGTCGACGATGCCCCGCCGATAGCCGCTTACGGATTTGATGAATCATTGACCAATTTTGAAGGAATGGGAAGAAAGCTTCTACCGCTTACCCTCAAACCTGGCGATTCCAAACCTGGACGAATTTGGGAGGATGCTGAACGTTTAGGTGGGCCAACCACCTGGATGCAACGATCCGAAATTACCAGCGGCTTTATTAATCAAGCTCTCCCATTCATGGATAAGGCGATCCAAGCGAACAAGCCATTCTTTGTCAATCTTTGGCCGGATGATGTTCACGGTCCCTATTGGCCGCCGGTAGACAAGTGGACAAATGGAAAACGGGGGATGTATCTCTCTGTATTGCGTGAGATGGACCGTCAGTTCGGCAAGCTCTTTGACTATGTTCGTGATACGCCAGCTCTTCGCGATAATACCCTTATTTTGGTTTGCTCGGACAATGGCCCAGAGGCTGGGGCGGGTTCCGCCGGCCCGTTTCTCGGCGGTAAGACGACCCTCTACGAAGGTGGTATCCGGTCACCGCTCATCATCTGGGGTCCCGGAATCATGGACAAGTCCGCAATCGGAACGCACAACGAAAGCTCGGTATTCGCAGCTTTCGATCTCGTGCCGTCGCTACTCAAAATCGCGATGGCCGCCAGCCCGACCGATGTCGCTTTCGACGGTGAAGAACTTTCAGACGTGCTGCTGGGCAAATCGCAGATTTCTCGCAAAGCCCCGATCTGTTGGCGCCGACCACCTGATCGGCCGACTTGGACGCATCCGTCACGCGGTGAGGAGGGGCTACCAGACCTTGCCATTCGAGAAGGAAATTGGAAGTTGTTGTGCGAGTATGACGGCGAGCAGTCGCAGCTTTTTGATCTGGCTCAGGATCGCAGTGAGACCACGAACGTGGCTAGCCTCCATCCTCAGATCGTAGCAAAACTCACCAAAAAACTTTTGGCATGGCATCATTCCCTTCCTCCCGACAACGGGCCCAAGCTGGGCGAAAATGCGTCAAAGGCAAAAAAGAAAGCCGTCAAATAGAATTCGGTAAGGACCAACGTAGCGACTTCGTCTTTTTCGAAAGGTTGCACAACTCCATTGCGTCGCCGGCTTCGACAGTTGTCAATCGAAACTTATGCTAAGTTGCACTGTTTAATATTCGAATATGCGTGCGGAACAAGCTGGCCATGTGAGCTTCTCGCCGATTCCTCTAACCTTTAATGTGAAGAACTTGATGTTAAAAACTGCCTTGCGTGTTTCGTTCGTTTGGAGTTGTTTAACCTCGGTTGCGAGTGCAGACAACTGGGGGCACTGGCGTGGCGCAGCGGGGAACGGCGTCGCGATGAATGCGAAGCCTCCCATTGAGTGGGACGTTTCAAAAAACGTAAAATGGAAAAGCCCGCTACCCGGACTCGGATCCTCATCGCCAATCATCTGGGGCGAGCAAGTATTTGTAACAACCGCAGTTCCAACAGAAGGTGATAGTCGTTCTCAAGCGAATTCGGGAAAGAGTCCGTCAGGACCCAGTGGTAAGGGTGGCAAGGGTGGTAAAGGGGGACGGCCAAGTCTCGGAGGCAATAGCTCGAATAGCTTACCAAGTCTCGCTTTCAAACTCCTTTGCTTCAATCGAAAAGATGGAGCTGTCTTATGGGAGCAGACGGCAACGGTAGCAACACCACATCAAGAGACACACGCAACGAATGGCTTTGCCTCCGCGTCTCCCTGCACCGATGGCCAACATGTTTTTGCTCATTTCGGTTCGCGCGGGCTGTTTTGTTACTCGATGAATGGCAAGCTGAAATGGAAACGAGAAGACTTTGGAAAAATGGAAACGCGAAATGGCTTTGGCGAAGGGAGTTCGCCAACTTTGGAAGGTGACAAGATCCTTGTCCCCTGGGATCACGAGGGACCTTCCGCTCTTTACGCCTTGAACAAACTAACTGGCGAGACGATCTGGAAAGCAAACCGCGAAGAGCCTACCAACTGGTCCACCCCATTGGTCGTGGAGCATGCTGGCAAGAAACAAGTGGTGATGAACGGCCAAAAGTTTGCCCGCGCTTACGATTTGGAATCGGGCAAAGAGCTCTGGCGATGCTCAGGTCAGACAGAACGTCCAGCAGCCTCTGCGGTTGCTGAACGAGGATTGGTTTATGTTGGGAGTGGATTTCGAGGATCCTTTTTAGGGGCCTTTCGATTGAATGGTATCGGCGACATCAAAGGGACTCCCAGCGTGGCATGGGTAATCGATCATGACACTCCCGATGTCGCTTCCCCCTTGCTCTCGTCGGGACGACTATACTTCTACAAAGGGAAAGGGGGGCAGCTTTCGTGCGTCGATGCGGCAACGGGCAAGCCTCACTACGTCGCAGCTCGTATTCCTGGCCTGGATGCGATTTACGCGTCGCCGATTGCCGCCAATGGCTACGTCTATCTCACTGGGCGAAGTGGTACGACCGTGGTCATCAAAGATGCCGACGCATTAGAAATTGTGGCGACGAACAACGTTGGGGAGACAGTCGATGCGACGCCAGCGCCAGTTGACAGCGAGCTCTTTATTCGCGGCGAATCCCATCTCTTTTGTATTGCCGATTTAGGAAAGTAAAAGGCTACACGATGACCCGTGCCACAAAGATCGGTACTCTATTCGGATTCATTTCGTTATCGGTTTGTATTGTCGCTTTTGCGCAACGCGGCGGACCACGTGGCGGTGGCGATGCAGCTCTCGCCGACCCATTTCGAGGCGTTGCTTCGGGTGGAAAGATTGAAGCCGGCCTTTTTAAGATTCAATCGACCGGCGTCAGCACCGCCCCGGTCGTGAAAGCGGCCGAAGCCTTCTTGATCGGATTAACGGAAAGCCAACGTGCACGCACCGTTTTCCCCGTCGATGACCTGGAATGGAGAAAGTGGGATAACCGGCATTTCCCAAAGCGTCAGGGAGTCGGCTTCAATGAAATGGATGAAGCGCAACGCGACTTGGCTTTCGGATTGCTGCAAGCAAGCTTAAGTGCCAAAGGACTTAAAATGTCTCAAGACATTATGAAGCTTAACGGTACCCTGGCGGAACTCGCAAACAATTTCAATGAATACGGCGAATGGTTGTATTGGATCACGATTATGGGGACGCCGTCTGAAACCGAACCCTGGGGATGGCAAATTGATGGCCATCATCTCATCGTGAACTATTTTGTACTGGGCGATCAAGTGGTTATGTCTCCGGTCTTCATAGGGAGCGAACCGGTCCATGCAACAAGCGGCAAGTTCGAGGGGACCATTGTGATGCAGGACCAACAGAACAAGGGATTGGCCGTTATCAATTCGCTCAACGCCGAGCAGCGAAAAGAGGCCATTCTTTCCGTCAGCAAAGAGGGAAATAACGCATTGGCGCAAGCCTATCAGGACAATTTGAATCTCGACTATGCCGGCATATCAGCGTCGAAATTGGAAGAGCCACAGAAGAAACTCCTTTTGGCTGTGATCGAGGAGTATATTGGCATGGCAGCCGATGGGCATGCGAAAGTCAAAATGGATGAAGTCCAAGCAAACCTCGATCGAACCTTCTTTGCATGGATTGGCGGAACATCGGACGAAAGTGTGTTTTACTACCGAATTCATAGCCCGGTCTTACTGATTGAATTCGATCACCAAGGGCGTGTTGCGCCCTTTCGCTCGCGTGAACCTAGCCGCGATCATATCCATGCAGTGATTCGTACTCCCAACGGGAATGACTACGGCAAAGATTTACTTCGCCAGCATATTGAGAAGCATCATGGTGACCATAAACATCCACACTAGGAGTTCGTCATATCAGTCCCAATTTTGAATTCACTTCTCGGACCTTGGAGGCCGAATGACGGAAGAGGGCTTGTTCGTCTTCCGACAGTGGCGGATGTAAGATTCGCGTTACGCCTCTCCGACCGATCACGCAAGGCAGCGACAAACAAATATCTTTCTGATCGAGGTAGCCATCGATCAGAATGCTGAGCGGCATCGTGTGTCGGAGATCATAAACAATGGAATCAAGAATCGTCATCGTAGCGAGCGCGATTCCGTAGTTTGTGTATCCCTTACGACGTGATACTTCATATCCCATGCTGACCGTTTCCTGAAACATACGCTTTGATGTATCGCTCGGGTAAAATCGCTCGCCACCGGTCATGGCAAGCGAATGGGCTGCGAATTGTGAATCACCGTGTTCGCCTAAAATGTAGGCTCGGATATCATCGGAATGGATTCCCAATTCGGTCGAAAGCATCGATCGATAGCGAACGCTATCCAGAAGGGTTCCAGTTCCAATCACACGCTGCCAAGCGAAACCAGAAAGCTTCCAGATGGCAAATGTCATTGAATCGACTGGATTGGTGACGACGACAAATATCGCATTCGGGCTGGCTTTTGCGAGGGAAGGTATCCAGTCTCGAAGGATCGGCAGGTTATCGGTAGCTAAATCCCATCGCTTGCGATCAGGAGCGCCGTACGGCGACGATGCGGTAAAGACGATAATATCTGAGTTCACACTATCATCGATATCGCCCGACCGAATAATCATGTTGCTATTGCGGAGCGCGCTGGCGTGCATCAAGTCCATTGCATCGCCATCGGCTTTTTCACGTGAGCGATTGATGAGCAACAGCTCGCTTGCGATCG
>JANOAI010000363.1:0-5544 GCA_031411055.1 Pirellulaceae bacterium | reverse complement strand
GCTTTGGCGACTACTTCAAGTCCGAGGCGATCCACTGGGCCTGGGAATTCTTGACTAATAAGAAATGGCTTGCCATCGATCCGGCTCGACTTACCGTCACTGTTTACAAAGACGACGACGAGGCTGCAAACATTTGGCATGAGAAAATCGGCCTTCCGACAAGTCGCATTAGTCGACTCGAAGAGGATGAAAACTTCTGGCCAGCCAGCGCACCCAGCCAAGGCCCTGACGGTGTCTGCGGGCCGTGCAGCGAGATTTACTTCCAACTCGAAAACGGAAAAACGGTCGAAATTTGGAATCTAGTTTTCACGCAGTTCAATCGCGTTGGAAACCCGCCCAACAATTTACGGCCACTTCCAAGTAAAAATATCGACACCGGCATGGGGTTAGAGCGAACGGCGAGTGTGCTTCAAGGTCAGCCAAGCAACTTCCACATCGATATTCTCTTCCCGATTGTCCAAGCGGCCGCCGAAGTTTGCGGTGTAAATTACGAATACGACAGCGACGTCGGGCGACGACTCAGAAGAATCACCGACCACGTACGTGCTTGCACCTTTGCAATCCATGAGAACGTTTACCCAGGGCCGAAAAAAGCCCGCTACGTCATCAAACGTTTGTTGCGCCGAGCCGTACTCGATGGTCATCAACTTGGAATGCGCGAGCCCTTCTTGCATCAACTTGTCCCGATGGTCGCCAAGATGATGAGTGGCCCCTACCCGGACTTGAATGAAACCATCGAACGCGTTTCTCAAGTCATGAAGCGAGAAGAGAATGACTTCTTCAACACAATTGACGGTGGCCTGGAGCGTATTCAGCGATTGTTCTCCGATATGAAGAACTCTCACAGCTCACTTGTCGATGGACGCGAAGCCGCCAATCTCTATCAAACATTTGGTGTCCCACCGGAGTTGTTGCAAAACCTGGCCACTGAGCAAAACTACGAATTCGATTGGGATGGCTATCGGGCGGCCATGACTGAGCACGAAGAAATTAGTGGCGCAGAACAAAAAGAACTATTCCAGACCGGCCCCATCGAGCAACTTAAGGAAACCGTTCTTAGAACAGATTTTCTTGGTTACGATTCCATTTCGGTGGATGCGTCGATCAAGGGAATCATTGTTGGACCCCCGAAGTCCGATAATCTTGTCCCAGCGTTGGATTCGCCTACCGAGCCAGACACCATGGTTCGTATCGTTCTCGATAAAACCCCTTTTTACGGCGAAAGTGGTGGCCAAGTGGGTGATAAAGGTTTGCTCAAGGGCCAAGGTTTTGAATTCGAAGTCACCGATACACAGCGTGCCGGCGACTTGGTTGTCCACTACGGTCGACTCAACTCTGGCGAGATGAAATTGAACAGTGTCGTCGAGGCCATCGTCGATGTATCGAATCGCGATGCAATCCGTCGCGCTCACTCGGCAACCCATATTCTTCATCACGCTTTGCAGAAAACATTGGGCTCGCATGCGCAGCAACAGGGAAGCAAGGTTGATAGCGATTGGCTCCGCTTCGACTTCAGCAACCAAGAATCGCTAACCGATGATCAATTGCGGTCGATCGAAACGATATCCAACAGTCAGGTTACTCGTCCACAAGAAATCGTCTGGACACTGGTTCCGTTGGCTGAAGCTCGTAAAGCGGGCGCGATGATGTTGTTTGGCGAAAAATATCCCGATCCCGTCCGCATGGTCAGCATGGGGGATTTTTCGAAAGAACTTTGTGGTGGAACTCACCTGACGAACACCCAACAAGTGGGGTCCATCGAAATACTGGGCGAAGAAAGCGTTTCGGCTGGCGTTCGCCGAATCACGGCCTTAACCGGTCCTAAAGCCGAATCGCAACGCAAACGCAATGAAGGTCTCGTATCGCAATCGTGCAAACTGCTTGGCTGTCCCATCGACAAGCTCGTGGACACTGCCACGGAACTCACCACGGCCGTTCGTAGGCTCAAGAAGATGGTGATCGCGGCTGGGAATGAAATTCCGCCCACTCGCGTTGGCAGCCCAAGCACCGCAAGTGCTCCATCTGCTGATTATCTCACCGTGCGCACCGCGTTGCGACAAGTTGCTCGAATCGTAAATGTGGCACCGGACGAAGTGCCCAGCCGATTGCAAAGTTTATTGGGCGAGCAGAATTCGCTCCATGATCAGATAGCCAAACAAGCTGCGAGCGGTTCGATCGACGTCGACGATTTGTTGAAGCAAGCCGAAGTCATCGACGGAGTTCGCGTGATCGTCGTGGAAACGCCCGGTGCCAATGTAGGGCTCATGCGTCAGTGGATCGATCAACTTCGTAAAGCTCCCGGCAGCGAACCGGTCGCGGTCCTGCTTGGCAGTGCATCCGATGATGGCAAGGTAACCTTGATTGCGGGGATCAGTCCCAAGCTGGTTGAACAGAAGCGGAGCGCTGGCAAGTGGATCGGTCCAGTCGCCGCAATTGTAGGCGGTGGAGGAGGCGGCAAACCGGATCTTGCTCAAGCGGGCGGTAAAGATCCAGCGAAACTCGCCGAAGCCCTGGCTTTAGCCAAAAAGGTGTGGAAAGACTCCTAAAATCTACGCGTGAAAAAAGGGAAACAAACATCGAACCAAGCTGACCGACCAACGGATCATGGTCGCCTACGAATTATCGCGGGCGCCATGCGCACGCGGATTATCGAATTTTCGACTGACCCTCGCACGCGACCGATGAAAGATCGCACGCGCGAAGCGGTCTTCAATCTCCTTGGGGGCAAGCTCAACGGTTTTGTTGCCGCCGATCTCTTTGCCGGTTCTGGAATTCTAGGCTTTGAATCCCTATCCCGCGGTGCCGAACATGCCGTCATCATTGAACTTCTCCATCACGCTTCACGCGAAATTCGTGAAAATGCAAAGCGTTTGGAAGTTCTCGACCGAGTCACATTGCAAACAGCCGATACGTTTGATTGGGCGGAAAAATTGGAACAGCGACTAAAGTGGTTCAGTGAAGATCGAGCCATTGCCCCTGAGACACCGTGGTGCGTTTTCGTCTGTCCTCCTTATCGCCTCTGGGAAACCGATGGTCCGCGCCTGCGAGAATTGATTGATCGTTGGATTGCCGCCGTTCCATCAAAGTCGAGTTTCGTAATTGAACTCGATTTAACCACCCCTCGTGATATTCTTCCATCGAACATCGAATGGGACATCCGGGAATATCGTCCGGCCGTCATGGCGCTCGGCGATAAGGTGTAGTGCAAAAAGTAGTAACGTTGTCTCAATCGTTACGATACTTCCGAAGCAATGAGCATGAGACACTCAATAGACGATCGCGATTGTGAAGCTTGAAAACGCTAACGATTTCTTCAAAAATCATCGCCACCTCTCCCATCGGGAGAGGTCGGACGCGGTAGCGGCCGGGAGAGGGTGATCGCACGACCGAGGATTTGCTGGTCGTCATCCCTCTAGAAAAGACCCTCTCCCGCTCGCAAGACTCGCGACCTCTCCCGCTCGCGGGAAGAGGTAACAAAAACAACCGGATATCATGTTCCAACCAACTTCTAGCAATCGCCCGCGATTGTTTAGCCGATTTGCCCTCTTCGGGCTCGTTCAATCATATCGCGTGCTCCGCCAATCTCGAGCAAATCTGCCGCACGCAGGCCGATCTCAAAAGGTTGGTCAGCTCGTCCCGTAACGATTGTTTGCGCTCGTGATGAACCGTCGAGCGCCATCGCTCGAGCTTTGAGGATCAAGTGTTCTCCTTCGAGAACGGCGTGTGCTGCGACGGGTGCTAAACAACCACCACGGAGCGCACGCAACATGGCCCTTTCAGCCAGTACCGCTTGATGACTTGGATAGTGACTTATTGCTTCCACGATATCGATAATCGGGCAATCATCGAAACGCGTTTCCAAGCCGAGCGCCGCTTGACCGACAGCCGGAAGAACATCATCAATGTCAAGCTTCTCAGTGATGCGATGATCCAGCTTCAATCGCTTGAGTCCGGCAATGGCTAAGACGATTGCATCATAATCGCCATCGTCGAGCTTCTTAAGCCGCGTGTCGACGTTTCCGCGAATGTCGACCATTTGTAAGTCAGGGCGAAGAGCTCGAAGTTGAGCAACACGTCTCGCGGAACCGGTGCCAATGCGTGCACCTTGGGGGAGTTGAGCCAGCGTGCATCGATCGCGGCTGATCAAGGCATCGCCAACTTCTTCACGTTCGGGAACCCCAGCCAGGGCAAGCCCTGGTACATGTTCAGTTGGTAAGTCCTTCAGCGAATGCACCGCCAAATCACAACGACCGTCAAGCAGGGCCCGCTGAATCTCCTTAGTGAATAAACCAACGCCGCCACCCTCGCCGAGCGATCCCGTTTTCACGTCGCCGCTGGTCACGATCGGAACCATTTCGACCTCGATTTTTAGCTGTCGAATACGGCCTGCGATGTAGTCGGCTTGCCACCGAGCGAGTGGGCTTTGACGGGTTCCAAGTCGAATTTGCAATGGATTGCCTATTTTGGCTGAAAGTGTTTGAAATGCGATCGCCTGGTCAATGGGAGCTACCCCCCCGCTAGTCGAGGTCAACGGAATGCTAAACGACGCTGAGGCTGGTGAGACTGGACGATTCTTCAGCCGATGGATTCTCATCCAACGGAACCGCTTGTTCAAGTTCAGAACCTGATTTAGGATTCCCGTATTGCATTAATTCCGCCCTTCTTCCGTTGGAGATATCCCTAAGGTGACTACCCGCATTGCCATCAATGGTTTTGGTCGAATTGGCCGACTTACGTTCCGCAACTTGATGAGCCGATCAAGCGAGTTCGAGGTCGTGGCCGTTAACGACTTGACCGACAATGCGATGTTGGCCACTCTTCTAAAATACGACAGCGTACACGGTCGCTATGCCGCGGATATCGGATACGACGACAAGCATTTGATCGTCAACGGCAAGAAGATTGCCGCTTTGGCTGAAAAGGATCCAGCCAAGTTGCCTTGGAAGGATTTAGGCGTCGATATTTGTATCGAGAGCACCGGCTTTTTCACGGGCCGTGGCAAGGATGGCAAGCCGGGCTACGACACTCACCTCGTCGCTGGCTGTAAAAAGGTTGTTCTCAGTGCACCGGCTAAAGATGGCGCTGACTTAACCTGCGTCCTCGGCGTCAATGATGATAAATTGAACGCAAGCCTGAATTGCATTTCAAACGCATCGTGTACAACCAATTGCTTGGCCCCCATTGCTAAGGTATTGAACGATAGCTTCGGAATCGAAACGGGACTCATGACGACGGTTCACGCCTACACGAACGATCAACGCGTTCAAGACATGCCTCACTCGGACCCATACCGAGCCCGTGCAGCCGCCTTGAATATTATCCCGACCTCCACCGGTGCTGCTTCGGCCGTTGGACTCGTGATTCCAGAACTCAAAGGCAAGCTGACCGGTATTGCAATGCGTGTTCCCGTTGCCACGGGTAGCGTGGTCGACTTGACCGTGAATTTGAAGAAAGACGTTACAGTCGCCGATATCAATGCCGCCATGAAAGCCGCCGCCGAAGGCTCTATGAAGGGAATCCTTTGCTATACCGAAGATCCAATCG
>JANOAI010000362.1:0-7209 GCA_031411055.1 Pirellulaceae bacterium | reverse complement strand
GCCACCGTCGTTGAAGTGACTCCAACGACGGTGACGTTATTTGAACCTAGCTTGCCCAAGGCATAGCTTGATTGAAAATTAAGCCATATCCTTCAGCTTCTTGAGAGGGCGGCATCGAACCGTTGTCGAAGCTGGCTTTGGGTCGGCCCATTGCATTTCCCCGGTCTGAGGATTTCGGACTTGTCGCTTCGGCAAAGCCTTCTTCTGAACTCGAACAACTTTGCAAATGTCAGGAATCGTCATAACTCCTGGACCCTTTTTGCCAATCGACTTTGCAATCTCCGCTTTCAAAGCTTCGAAAACTTCAGCGATTTGCTTTTTGTTGAGTCCAGTGGATTCTGCAATGCTGGAGAATAGTTGCAATTTGGTCAGCGGCTTTTCTTTGCTGGCGGCTGCTTTTGCCATCTGGTCAATCCCTTTCGCGAATAAACAACGAACTCTTGAGCACTACAAACGACTCAAGCATAACGAGACCGGGAATTTAAGAGGCTTTGAGGTGAAATTGCAACCGGTCTCAAGAGCAAAAAAGGTTAAAAAACCACAAAAACCCAATGATTGTTGGAATTACTATCGTTTCCTCAACGATTTCCACTGTATTGAAGCAGAAATCGGCATGGACTTGCCTTACCGAAAACAGGACTATTGGCGTATTCGCACAGCTTGCATGAGGTGAAAAATGGCTTGTCAAAAGGAGAGGTGGAGTCGATTCCCATGGCACATTCGATACCGCGTTTGTGTTCTGTTACTGGTTATCACATCGACCGGATGCGCTATTCACGAGCCGACGATTGTTGACGAAAACCACGAGCGCGCTGAATTAAAGGGGAACTTACGGAGCAAGCTACTCCCATCATCTAAAATCGGCTCGACTCCGTTCGGAACAGGCTTCGATCCTCGAGCAAAAGAGATCGAGAAGTCGCTGGGGCTTCGATAGGACGAGTCTGTTTAGACAATCCACTCGCCGTCGGATTGGCCGGTTCGGTAGCCCGCTTCGCAACTAACCAAAATCAAATTTGCGAGTAATGCTCGAAATCGGCTGGGGTGGGATCAGATTCGACAGCCGGCCGCTCCACGTCGCGTTTGTACTCGATCCATTTCTCAACCATCTTTTGATTGAATACATCACCGCGAGTAAGAAAATCGGTATCCGATTCTAAAGCATCGATCGCTTCCCATAGCGAGCGAGGAAGTTCGATTGCGGAGCCTCCGGCGTCGCGGATGGCCGCATCCGCCAGCCCTGGAGAAAGTTTGTTTTGAATCCCGTCGACAGCCGCCATCAAAATTGCCGAATAAGCAATATAGGGATTGATATTGGGGTCAGGTAGGCAACAGGTAATGGACTTTGACTTTGGATGGTTATTGAGGCTCGATACACGGCAAACGACGTTCTCCCGTGATTGCGTGTAGCCATTCATCCAAGCCCTACTCGATGTGTTGTACAAGCGTTTGTAGCTGTTGACCGTTGGATTACAAAAAGCCATCAGCGCGGGAGCATGATGCAAAATACCACCCAACGCGCGCATCGCAAGATCGCTTAACCCGCCGAAAGCTTGTCCACCAAACAACGATTCTTCGCCTCGCCAAAGTGAAAAACTACATCTCGCCGAAGCGCCGTTGCCGGTTCGACAGGGTTGCGGCATAAAACACGCTACCTTCTTATGTTGGCTAGCACTGCGTCGGACAATGTCCTTGAACAACAGCATGGCGTCCGCAGCCGCTGGCAAACTCAACGCATCGAGATCGATAGCCTGTTTCGATGTCTTATCGACCGAGCGATGTTGATTGATCGACACTTCGGCTTCATTGAGATGTTCCAAAATCGCGTTTCGCAATTCGAAATGATCGTCATGTGTAGTTTGACTGAGCGAACTCCAACCGGAAGAATCGGCATGTCGATGATACTGCAAGTCATCAAAAATGAAGAACTCGCAACTGGTCGCGAAAGTCGCTTGATCTGCCACCCCAGTTCCAAGGAGATAGCTTAGCGCTCGTTCCGCAATGCAACGGGGTTCAAAAATATCGTCGTCGCGCGTGATCGGGTCTTGCAAAGTGCCAATCAGGATGAGGGTTGGGATATTCGAAAACGGATTAAGAAAAGCTGATTCCGGATGCGGGATCAAAAGCCGATCGACCGGGGCACTCCCTGGAAAGGGTGCGACGCTTACACCGAATCCTTGCTCAACCGTCGCCTCCGTGAGGCGATCGACCGGAATCGTCAGGCTCCGCAAACGACCCAACGGTTCGGTGTAGCGAAGGTCGACGGCTTTGACTTCTTTCTCGCGACAAAATGCGAGGACGGCTCTATAACTCACTCGCAATCACTTTCTTTAGAGTTGCTCGGCGATGTCTTCAACGGCTTCCGATTCAGGTTCACGCACGGATCCATCGGGCTGGACTTGCCAAATTTCCCCCGAATTCACGTCCATGGCGGTCAGCCAAAATCCGCCGTAACAATAAGTGTCAAGACAAATCAGATGCGGCACCTCGACGATCACTCCCCCGCGGTCGTGAGTGTGCCCCACGACGGCACGCAAGCCACTTCGATGAGGCTGCGGCATCATCTCCGTCAGCTTAACCCAACGCAAGAGTTCGGGCGGTTGTTCGTCGAAATCAAGATTCGCGTCGTAATTCGCGTGAACAAAGAAATGGGTATCGGTTTTGTAATAATCGACCAAGCTATCGAGGAAGTCGCGATGGGCAATCGGAACGACGCGAAGATCGCCGACGAATCCATAAGAATCCAAAGTGTCGACCCCACCATGCCGCAACCAATCATAAGGTTGAGCTTCTTCAATGACGACTTCACGCATCATCTCTTC
This sequence comes from Pirellulaceae bacterium, assembly GCA_031411055.1. GTDB lineage: Bacteria > Planctomycetota > Planctomycetia > Pirellulales > Pirellulaceae > JAIYDQ01. Next base: position 4,390 of record JANOAI010000362.1, on the reverse strand, counting down.
ATGGTTTCCATAGAGCGTCACAAGATTGCAACGCTTTCGAAGCTGGATCAGATAATCAATGACCCCCTTCGAATCCGGACCGCGATCAACATAATCGCCCAACGCAACCAGGGTATCCTTTGCAGTCGGCTGGATAAGCTCAACCAGGGATTGCAAGGCAACCAAGCAACCATGAATATCACCAATTGCAATAACTCGTCCAGACATTTAATTCCTAAGACGCAAATCAGCAAACCGAACACAACGAAGCGAACCGCTCAGGCTAGCAAAATACAGCAAAAATTCAACCGAAAATAGACAGTGCATCGCCAACCAGCCTATTCTTCGCGAATTGCCTCGGGGAAACCTATTGTCGATTCGGATTCGATTTCATCGCTATTCAGCTTTTGATTCAGCCAGATCGACTTGAAGTTGTCCGAATTCCGGACAAGCTCGAAACCGGCCATTTTCCCCATTACACAAACAGCCGTTGCCCCTGCATCGGCGTCGATACAGCGTGGAGCAATCAGCGATACGCTCATGGGGCCAATGACCCCCAAACCTGTCTTTGGATCAAGGATGTGACTCCTCCGCATACTGTGGAGCATCGTGTACTGCCACAAATCTCCGGAGGTTGTGATCGACGCTTGAGATAGAAAGATCCGCTGTACCGGCGGTCCACCTCGACGAATCGAGGCCACTTCGATCTTCCAGCCCGGTCGATTTGGCGGCGGATCTCCACAACGAATGTCGCCTCCCGCATTGATGAGGCAACGATTCAACCCGTTGCCGACTAATACATCGAACGCTTTATCAATGATATAACCGGCTGCAATCCCTCCAAGATCAAGCTTAACCTTGGAATCCGAAAAGTGGAGCAGCTTGGTTTCGTGATCAAGTCGCATGAGATGCCATCCGGAGTGCTTTAACGCTTCGTCGATCTCACTTTGATCCGGTATGGATTCCCGCTTGCGAGCCGATCGCCACAGTCGAGTCAGATTGCCAATCGCGACGTCAAAAGCGCCGCAGCTGCGTTGCTGCCAGTCCTCGGCCGCACACAACACCTCGAAAAGTTCTGGTGACAAACGTGACGAGACATGCGACGTTGCGTCGCTTGGACAGTTGTGCACGCGGCTCAGCTCGCTGTTCGGATCGTAGTCTGTCATGATCGCTGCAAGGCGTTCGACTTCAAGGCGAGCTGCTTCAAACGCAACTGTGACTTGCTTTTCCGATGTTGCGTAGGCACTGAATGTGACGCTCGATCCCATGGCTGGAAAAGTAAAATCGTAACCTTCCAATTTCGCGACCGGTTCCGCTGCCAGGATAACGAAAGGTGTAAAAGCGGGGATAGCAAGGATTACGAAAAGACCCCGCCATAAGCGGGATGGATGGGTTCGATTTCTTCGCAAAAGCAATTTCTATTCTCCTCGTTCGATCCACCGTCTTGTATTTCGGGGCCGGGGCATCTACTCTCATTAATTCCCGCCTCGTTCCTGGCCTCGCTTTGACATGGAAAGCAAGTCGGACTTTTATCTCTCCCGCATCGTCATTGTAGGCTCCTTGTTTCAAAAATTAGAATGCGAAACCACAAATTGCGTTTTCTGTACTTCGTTTCGGGCTTGCTTCTCTCCGTTACTTTGGTCAGCCACGTTCAATCAGTGGAGTTGGACCGTGCTCCGCTGACAGTTGCTGATTCGGAGGCGTCGACGTCAGCCGACATGAAGAAGTATGTCGAACTCCTCGAGCACACCGATGCCAAATTTGAGATGACTCCGATTCCGGGCGGCAAGTTCTTGATGGGGAGTCCAGAATCAGAAGCCGATCGTAAACCGGACGAAGGCCCACAACGCGAAGTCGAAGTCTCACCATTCTGGATGAGTACTTTGGAAGTGACTTGGGATGTCTACGATGTGTGGGCTTCCGATCTCGATATCTTGATTCGAGATTCCAAGGCATTGAAGATCACGAAGCGCGACGAATTGTCGGAGATCTTCCAAAAAGCCCAACCGACACCACCCTACATGGACATGAGTTTTGGGATGGGAAAGCGTGGCTTTCCGGCAATCTGTATGACACAGCATGCAGCCAGGACCTTTTGTAAGTGGCTGACTGCCAAAACCGGTCGCTACTATCGCTTGCCAACAGAGGCTGAATGGGAATATGCCTGCCGAGCCGGAACCACCTCTGCATATTATTTTGGCGATGATCCGAGCTTGCTCGAAGAACACGCTTGGTTCGTCGATAATTTACCCGAAGAAAAATACGCCAAGGTGGGTAAGAAGAAACCCAACCCCTTTGGACTCTACGACATGCATGGTAACGCCGCGGAATGGGTACTCGATCAGTACACACCCGATGGTTACACCTTTGACGGCGCCTCGTCCAAAGCCCCCCTCAATATACCGAAGACGCTTTATCCTCGCACTGTCCGGGGCGGGGGCTGGAATCAAGAGGCGGCCGCTTTACGATCGGCCTCGCGCGAAGGCTCCACCGAAGATTGGATCTCTCAAGATCCCCAAGAGCCCGTTAGTATTTGGTATCTAACCGACGCGCTGCACGTTGGCATTCGACTCGTCCGTCCGTTGAATGAACCAAGCGAATCGGAGAAAATGGAAAAATGGGAAGCATCGCTCCCAGTGATGAAAGAACGCCCAACACCGATTGTTCGCTGACATCTTTTGGCCGCTTGATAATGACATGCGCGTTTAACTCAAAAAGATCGGCACACACAACCGAGTTTGGAGCAACGACGCGAACTGAACCTCACCCCACCTTTGAACCCTCTCTACGGAGTCTCCCATGTCCTCACACACCCCTGATTCAAACAACACTTCTCGTCGTCAATTCATTCAGACGGGCACGCTTGTCACAACCGCGGCCTCGGCTTTAACAGCCGTATCGATTCCTAAAGTCCATGCCGCCTCCAGTGAAGAGATTCGCGTTGCGATTGTCGGTTGCGGCGGACGTGGCACGGGTGCGGTCGAGAATGCGCTCCAGGATGCGAACGGTGCCATCAAGCTTCACGCGATGGCCGACGTCTTCGAGAACAAGCTCACGTCATCGCATGAAAAACTCAAAGATAAGCACGGCGATAAAATCGACGTGCCGCCCGAGCGTCGCTTTTACGAGTTCGACGGCTACAAAAATGCCATGGATACGCTTCGTCCAGGTGACGTCGTGATTCTTTCGACGCCGCCAGCCTTTCGATGGGTTCACTTTACCTATGCCATCGAAAGAGGGCTCAACGTGTTCATGGAAAAGCCGGTGACGATCGATGGGCCAGGCAGCAAGCGCATGTTGGAGCTCGCAAAAAAATCGGTTGAAAAAAATCTTAAAATTGGCGTCGGTTTAATGTGTCGACACTGCGAGGCGCGAGCCGATCTCCTCAAGCGAATTCAAGATGGTGAAATCGGTGACATTACCATGCTGCGAGCCTATCGGATGGCTGGTCCCACCGGTTCCGCCGCTGCTTTGCCGATGCCGAAAGACTGGCCCTCGAACGAGCTCATGTATCAAATCAGCAAGTTCCACGGTTTCCTTTGGTTGTCCGGTGGAGCCTTCAGCGACTTCTTGATTCATAACATTGACGAATGCTGCTGGATGAAGGGCGCCTGGCCAGTCGAAGCGAAAGCATCCGGAGGACGTCATTATCGCAACGACTACATCGACCAAAATTTTGATTCCTATAGCGTTGAATATACGTTTGAAGATGGAACCAAACTCTTTCTGAATGGGCGAACCATCCCCAATTGCCAAACTGAGTTTGCAAGCTACGCCCACGGTACCAAGGGAAGCGCCGTGATTTCTGCGTCAGGGCACTCACCCGCCAAATGCAAGATTTACAAGGGACATTTGATGACCAGCGCCAACGAAACGTGGCGATGTCAAGCCAAAGAGCCGAAACCTTACGATCTTGAATGGGAACATCTGATCCACGCCATTCGCAATGACCTACCCTACAACGAAGTCGAACGCGGTGTAAAAGCCAGTGTGGTTACCAGTATGGGACGCATGGCAGCTCATACTGGCCAAGTCGTTACGTACGATGACATGCTCAATTGCCCACATGAGTTTGCTCCCGGTCTCGAAAAAATGAATCGTCAAAGCGATCCACCCATTATGGCCGACGCGAGCGGCAAGTACCCCATTCCCCAGCCTGGCATTCTGGCTGACCGGGAATACTAAGCGAGCCTTGTTCTACGTGTGGGCCGGAACAAGAAGGTCGTCCGATTTAGGGAACGAGGAAATCATGGAATGCTTCACTCTCCCTCTGGGCAACGCCGTAGCGGATTTTTTAGCTGGCAAGTTGTAGCTCATTGTATAGCTTCCGTTGAGCGGCAGTTGCCCGCTTTAGGATGGGTGAATTTGTTGTCGGGATATCTTTTGTCGGAGGACGGAAACGGGCCATCTT
>JANOAI010000361.1:0-2402 GCA_031411055.1 Pirellulaceae bacterium | reverse complement strand
GTCAGACTCGAAGGGATTGTTTCGCCAGAAGTAGATGAATGCCTCGTCGCTTTGATTGACATCACCCAGAGCAAACTAGCCGAAGAAGCACTTCGCTTACGAAATCAAGCTATAGAGGCAGTACCTCAGGGAGTCGTTATCACAGATCCGAATCAGCCCGATAGCCCCGTTATTTACGTCAATCCTGGTTTTGAGCGGATCACAGGCTACCCAGCGGCCGAAATTCTCGGACGCAATTGTCGTTTTTTGCAGGGAAAGGACACGGATCGAAGGGTCGTAGCACGCATGCGTGAAGCGATCAGTGCGGGGCAGTCCTGCACGGTTGAGCTGCTTAACTATCGCAAGGATGGGACTCCTTTTTGGAATGCCATGCTAATCACCCCGGTTCGCGAAGAGACCGGTTGTCTCATTCATTTCGTCGGCGTTTCCATGGATGTCACCGGCCAAAGAAACAAGGAAGAAATGCATCGTCAAACACAGAAGATGGAGGCGGTCGGGCAACTTGCCGGCGGCATTGCCCATGATTTCAACAACCTGCTTACCGTGATTGATGGATACGCTAGTCTGCTGATGCACCGCACTTCCAAGTCCGATCCATCGTGGGAACTTCTGCAAGAAATCCGTTCGGCCAGCGCGCACGCTACATATCTCACTCGGCAGTTGCTCACGTTTAGCCGACGGCAAGTCCTGAGCCCCGAAAACCTCGATTTGAACGCTTTGATCCTCGAAAACGTCGCGTTGCTCAAACGCTTGATTGGCAGCGACGTAACGATCGAAACGTTGCTCGATTCCACGTTGTATAGCGTATGGGCGGAACGGGGTCAGATTTCTCAAATCGTGATGAACCTCGTCATCAACGCCCGCGACGCAATTGATGGCGCGGGCAGGATTTCCATTCGAACTTCGAATGTCGAACTGGACGAAATGACGGTGCTAAACGAACCAACGATCCATTCAGGCGGTTACGCCCTTCTAAGTGTGTCGGACACAGGCTGCGGCATGACCGAAGAAGTGCGAGAGCGCATATTTGAACCTTTCTTTACAACCAAACCCATCGGCAGCGGCACCGGGATTGGTCTTGCAACCGTGCATAGCGTGGTCACGCGAACAGGCGGGCACATCGACGTATCGACCGAGCTTGGCAGGGGAACTACATTCAAAGTGTATCTCCCTCAGTTGAGAAACGCGGTCGATGAAAGGAGAACGCGGTCGGAAAATCAGATCGATTCGGGAGACCTAGATTCAGCGGCAATGCCCTCGGGACCGTCGATTCCACGAGTTAAGGGCGCGACCATACTCTTGGTTGAAGATGAAGACTCGGTCCGCCAGTTGGCATCGACCGTTTTGTCGAGTGCGGGTTACATCGTTTTGTCCGCAGCGGACGGAAAACAAGCGTTGCATATCGCGGAGGACCTTTCGCAGACGATCGATTTGCTGCTAAGCGATGTGGTTATGCCAGGTTTGCAGGGGCCTGAACTTGTTGAACTCGTTCGAAAACGCAGGCCAGGAATGCGAGTTTTGATAATGTCAGGCTACATCAGCAATCCTAATATGCGTGAAGAAATGTCCCTTAGCCATGAAAACTTCATTCAGAAGCCCTTCTCGACCCAGACTCTTTTGTTAAGTGTTGCAAATGTGCTCAACGCGCAATTGAGCAGGTAGCCTCCCTTCGGGACCTGCAGGATGGCAGCCCACCAGTAAACATCTTTTCGACGCGTTAACGATTGAAAAACACCGGGAGGGCGAGGCTCCTGCCGAGCCGGCGCCGCCCTGGTTCGGCAGGAGCCTCAGCCTCCCGGGCAACGAATTTGCTGAGAAAAGTCGATGTGATGCTGTCCAAAAGTGCGCATCTCGCGATTAGCTAGCTTTGTCGGGTTGTCGGGGAAACGGAGGCGAACCTACCCGTCTGTCCGGGGGTCTGCATGCAAAGGGCTCAAAAGTCGTCTTGCAGTCGTTTCGACCGTCTGTACACTAGTGCGACTCTTGAAAGGCGAAAAATTAGCCCAGAGAGGTGTTCCTATTAATTGCCGGTGTAGCTCAGTGGTAGAGCAGCTGATTTGTAATCAGCTGGTCGGGGGTTCAAGTCCCTTCGCCGGCTCTTTTTTTCGAACTGAAATTGTGCGTTAGATTTGGAAGGTTGCCCGAGTGGCTAAAGGGGTCGGACTGTAAATCCGATGGCTCACGCCTACGTAGGTTCGAATCCTACACCTTCCATTTTCAACTCGCTCGGTTTCAAAATTGGTCCGGTTTTTTTGACGGATTTGCGGGTGTAGCTCAATGGTAGAGCAGCAGCCTTCCAAGCTGAATACGAGGGTTCGATTCCCTTCACCCGCTCTCCCTCGCAAGCTGCTGTAGCTCAGTGGTAGAGCACTTCCTTGGTAAGGAAGAGGTCATGGGTTCAA
>JANOAI010000360.1:0-4045 GCA_031411055.1 Pirellulaceae bacterium | reverse complement strand
TGCATTCAGCTTGGCCATGATGCTGAAGCTCATGGGCAACGACACGCAGACTGCACACGATGGCCTAGAAGCCGTAGCCATGGCAGAGGCGTTTAAGCCGAATGTGATCCTCATGGACATCGGGATGCCGAAACTGAACGGTTAAGATGCTTGCCGCCGCATTCGCGAGCAACCGTGGGCCGATGGCATAGTGATCATAGCCTTGACTGGCTGGGGGCAAGAGGAAGACCGCCAAAAATCGAAAGACGCCGGGTTCGACGGGCACTTGGTCAAGCCGGTCGATCACGCCGCGCTAATGAAGCTGCTAGTAAATTCGTGAGGTAACTTTAATTCGACGTGACGTGTTCGGATACCGCCAGCACTACAGGCGGTCAGGCTATGCGTCGCAGTCGCTCCTCTTGGCGGCTTTAACGGCGGGCATTTCCTGGCTTTCGTGAAAGGCGGTATGACAGGCCGAGGTAAAGAATTCTAGCCGTAGAAGTATTTTTCTTCCAACCTATTCTTGGATGCTGGACACGTTCGGTAGATCAAACAAGCGGCGTACTTCCACCGTGGCAATGCGTGCCCCGGCGTGTCGAGATGCAATCGAAATTGCTTCGTTCAGTTCTCGGGCAACGATCAAGTAATATCCACCCAGGATTTCTCGTGTCTCGGCAAACGGACCGTCCGTAATTACTCGTTGGCCGTCTCGAATGCGAATGCTAGTTGCCGCGGAAACCGAATGCAGCGGCGAGGCACTGATGTGCTGACCGCGTCCATCCAGCTGGTGCGTAAGTTCGACCGCTTCTCGTTGAGCTTCCATCAGAGCTCCGGGGCCTAGATCATTCCAAAGCTGGTCGTTGTCGTAGCACAAGAGCATGTATCGCGAACCTACTGGTTCAGCCTCGGACTCAGTCAATCCAAACTTGTCCGAAGGCAGACCGTCTAAGTGGTAGATCGGTCGGATCTCGATTGTTCCCTTCTTTGCTGACGGTAGTCGCGTGGCGACTGCGATGGCATCGTCTAGGTTGGGAACGTCGATCAAGAAGAAGCCGCCGAGTTGCTCGGTGGTCTCAGCAAACGGACCTGTTGTCACCAGAGATTTGCCGTTGCGAACTCGTACGCTTGCGGCTGTCGCAACCGGATGCAACGGCGAAGCCGGAGGCAGGAAAAGGTGTCAGAGGCAGGAAAAGGTGTCAGGAACCGTTTTTTGACGTTTGCATAAGAAATGGAAAAGGTGTCAGGAAAAAACATGGGGACACTGCCACTTTACGTATTCTTCCTTTTGCATTTAATAAATTCTACTCTGTGTCCTCCGTGCCTTAGTGTTTCAAATCGCATGGTTTCGAGAGCATTTCCGCACTGAATGTATCGTCGCAGTTTAGCGAAAGAATCGAATTCAATTGTACGAAGCATATCCTGGGCTACCCGCATTATTCTGTGTCCTGTCTCTCAATCGCTTTGATTTGCGCCATGCACGAATGACACACTGGCATGAGGCCTGATCCGAAACACAGTTTGTTTTTGCTGGAGAACTATCTGGGCTCGCTCCATTGCACCATCGTCGAGAAGGATCTGTGCGTTAAGGAGATCGTTTTCTTTTACTCGTCCGGCAGCTTCTTCCATCGTCGCGGCAATTCCAGAGCGGAGGTGCCGCTGCTGCACACGACTCATCGCTTCATGAAGATCGCAATCAAGAAAAATCTTCAGGTCAAATAAGTGTTCTAGATTCCATTCCTTTAGCAAGCGATAGTTCCCTTCGATGATCCCAATTATGTATCTCGGTCGAGTTTAACATAGTCCGAATAATTATAGTACGAGCTAACGGAGAATTGATAGTCGTCACGTTAAGCGATGACGCAAGAGGCCCAACGGCACAGAAGCTAAGATAATCAAGCCGAGCACGACTTTCTGAGGTGCGAGCATTCGGGATACTTACCAAAAGTAAGATGACGAAGTTGAGGGCTCTAAAAATTTGCGTGTCCCTTTAGGTGTAGCTCGGCGAGGGGTGATGCTGTGGCCTAAGCGGTGCAAAACATCTGCGGGGCCTGGGTACGGAGTTTGCGGGCTCGGCGTGGACGCCTCGGGAAACAACTGAGACAGCAGTTCTACATTGTAGATCAGCTGTCTCAGCTGATTAGGCGGCAATCAATAGCTCCTATTAACGCTCGTTTATCTGCGTTTACCCAGGGCCCCTTCTTCGACAATCACTACCAAAGGCGATCGTTAGATTTGACTATGATTATTTGGCAGAAAGATTGTTGACAGAAAGATGAATATTTTCTCTGCGACTCCGCGTTTCAAATCGTATTGAATCGGGAAGTTGTGGAACGCAGATTCGTAGCGGACGCAGAGCAAGTGCCTGACGTTTCGAAACGTTATCTCTGAACCGAGCTGAACTTGTACATTGAAGGACTGACTGGATGTGAACACTTATCCTTGCAAAATCAACGCGAGTCAGCGGCCGACTTAAAAAGTTCGGCCGCTGACTCGCTCACTCGTCCAATTGACCATAACGAGCTTCTTGGCTTTTTGAGACCGAGAAGCCGCAAGTCCCAATACATCTTTGTTGCGATCTTTAGTCTGAAGCGTCGGCAACACAAGTAAGTTCAGGAACGAGGACTCGCATGAACTCCACTCGATACTCGCGTCGAGGTCCCATCATGACAAAAGGGATTTGTCGACACAAACCTTTGCTTTTTCCGATTTTCGGTCCAAACGTACCGTATCCAAGAATGAAGGAATCATCGATTTGCCGAAGTTCGCCGACCAACCAACGAGCGATTCCTTTGTTGAGATCGTCGTATCGAATGAAAAGGGATTCTCCATCGTCGATTCGTGATTTTCCCAAACGGGTCCGGAGTGGAAGTTTGGAAACAGTATTCGGACCGTATTGGAAATAGTTGTACCCTACGCCCTCGGTGCTATTAATGGGAGTAAATGCCTTCCCGGTCCACGGGCCGTGAAGACTAAAAGCCAATCGTGTAAAAAATGTAGTAAGACTATTACCTTGATTGAGTAACTCCGCATCGTACTCCCCAAACAATTCCGAACATGCCGGAGGTTTAAGGCCTTGAAAGAGATTTCTTAGTTCACTCCGAAGCATTACTCGCAATCTGGCCAGGCACTTTTGCTGTTCGGATGTAAATGGACCTTCGATACTCATTTCGTATCCTTGTTCATTAAATTAATTCTTATGCCCTACTGACGTTAAAACCTCGATCGTGCGGGAATTACGATCACATGAAGCGGCTTTTAGAGACTCACTTCATGCTGTGTCAATAGGACACAGGCGAAACCGACTGTAGCAGACAAGCACAACGCGCTGGCTAGTTACTGCTGCCCAGGTGAATCATTTCCTCGTTGAGATCTGTGATCGGACAGGAGTTCACCAGCGACTCGACCCACGATGCTCGAGATCGCAAGATGCGCTGGTATCGCGTCTGATCTTCTTCGGCGAATCAACACTACTTGTTGCGATCGCAAAGTACCTCGATCATTATCATCGCCACCGAAATCATCAGGGACATGGCAACCTTCGCATCGAACCACCACCAGACGAGCCACTTTCTGGTCAGATCGTCTGAGATGAAGACCTTAGCGGTCTTCTCAATTACTATCACCGCAAAGCGGCATAGAATACCGTCGACTCCAATGGCACGACGAACTGTCTAGCGATCCGCGCGTATCTCAAATTTCGACCGGTTTTTCAAAGATCAGCTAGCGTCAATCGCGTTCAAAAACATTCCATCAGCGGAAAGTCATCCTATTCTATCCGCACCCAACGCTGCAACTTGTCTGCCAAAACCGTCATTCGAGTTTTTGTACCGAACGCGCTTTGAGCTGAATATCCGTACGTATCGATCGAAAACTCTCGAATTGGCTCGATTCATTTAGCAATCAATCGTCTTCTGCGCGTACCAAATTGGAAATCTGGTCTTCGGGCGGCAGAAAATGACGAGTACTCGCGCACATTTGTCCGGGATCTCGTGAGAATCTGCAGGGCGCTGACCAGCGAACAAATCCGCAATCTTTTCGCGTACTTGCAGCATCCCAATCAGGTGCC
>JANOAI010000359.1:0-10936 GCA_031411055.1 Pirellulaceae bacterium | reverse complement strand
GACGCGGGCAACATCGCGAAGGTACGTTAAGGCACCGTCACGATTGTTCTTGACGATGATGTTTTCAAATTGCTCTGGCTCGGACAGACGTCCCAGCGAAGTCATGGTAAGTTGAAAGTCGGGAGCGTCTTTCATCGGGGGTTGGCCAATCTGACCGGCCGCGACCTGCACATTCTGCTGTCGCAGTTGGATGAGCAGATCTTGAAACGTCAATCCGCGTGTTTCAAGCTTCAGAGGATCGACCCAAATGCGCATCGCGTAGGCGCCGCTGCCGCTTACCGAAACTTCTCCGACGCCTTCCACGCGACTTAGCTCATCGCGAAGTCGGAGGCTCGCATAATTCGATAAGAATAAACTGTCCAGCGTTTTGTCGGGTGACGTCAGTGAGGCGACCAACAAGATATTGGTAGACTGCTTTTTTACCGTAATCCCTTGCTGGCGAACTTCGGTTGGCAACAGCGGTTCGGCCAGTGCGACGCGGTTTTGAACGAGCACCTGGGCCTGATCGAGGTCAGCTCCCACTTCAAAAGTAACCGTTAGCGAGTAAGCCCCTGTCGATGAAGAAGTCGACGACATGTAAAGCATGCGTTCGACACCGTTAATCTGTTGCTCAAGCGGAGCCGCGACGGTATCAGCTAAAATTTCCGCGTTGGCCCCAGGATAGGACGTCGTCACTTGGATCGTCGGAGGTGTGATGTTTGGATAGCGTTCGACGGGGAGCGAATAAATCGCCACCAGGCCAAAGATGATTGTGATAAAAGCAATCACGTTTGCCGCGACAGGGCGATTGATAAAGAAATTGGAAATCACGATGGAAGGTTTTTACCGGTTCTTCTCACTTGGCAGATTCTTGGTACTTCCGGGAAGAGCAACGCCCTTTCTGTCGGTCAAAACAATACGCACCGCGTCCCCGTCTCGGACTTTTTGTAGTCCTGAGACAACGACTCTTTCGTTCTCGGATATTCCTTCCTTGACTGCCGTCATCGATTCCCGCGCCGTACCAATTTTGACACTACGACGATGGACGATATTTTTTTCATCGACCACCATGCAGAATCGTCCAAGCTGGTCCATCGCTAACGCGCGCGTCGGAATCAAAACGGCCTTGTATTCCTCGCTAAAAGGGACGCGAACTCGTGAGAAAAGGCCAGGCGACAACGCCCCTGATCGGTTGGAGAATTGGCCTCGAACCCGCGTACTGCCTGTATTGGAATCGGTCACATTATCTACGAAGTCAATGGTACCCTCGTGAGGGAAGCCCTCTTCGTTGGCCAATCCCAAGCGTACCGGTATCGACGTCTTGCGAGCACTACGTACATCTCCTGAAAGTATCCTGGCCCGGTAGTTAAGAAGCGACTCTTCATCGACATCGAAATATGCGTGAATTGGATCGGTGGATACAATGGTCGTCAAGATCGTCGAATCGGCCGAAATTAAATTGCCATTGGTTACCATGGTTTCGCCAAGTAGCCCGTCGATGGGGGAGACGACCCGTGTAAACTGCAAATTGAGCTTTGCGCGATCAACGTTTGCGCGATAAGCTGCCAGTTGCCCGACTGTTTCAGCTTCGTTTGCAACGGCTAAGTCGTAGTCGGCCTGGCTAATCGAATTGGTTTTCAATAAGTCGCTCGACCTTGCGAGATCGAGCGAAAGCCTTTTTAGTTGAGCTTGGGTGGCGGCCAATGTACCTTCTGCTTGGACAAGCGCAAATCGATAAGGGGCAGGATCGATTTCAAACAAAGGTGTTCCAATCTTGACGCTTTCACCTTCTTGAACCACGACGCGAAACAATGACTCGCTAGGCGGGTCTTGTGTGTTGGACTGGGTCTCTTGGTTAGATTGTTGCGAAGTGGACTCACCCGATTTCACTTCAGATTCCGTTGCTTGAAACTTTGGTTGCGGGCTTTGTAGAAGATAGCCACTGACTGGCACCCGAATTTCTACTGATCGAATCGCCGTGGTCCTACCGGTGAAATCTCGATAGTCCAAAATAGTTTCGGATACGGCCGCCACAGCACCGACTTCCCCAGGCGGGCGAGCCTGCTGACCTTTACCTGACGCGGCGGTCGAACGGTCACAACCGTTGAAAAGCCCCAGCAAGGATCCAAGCAAGACTAAGTTAATCACGGATTGAATGCGTAAATTCGCAAACTGTCTGTTTGTCTTCATGGTCTATCTAGTTTGGAAGCGGAAAGTTACTTGACCCTCGATATCCCCTGCAACCCGCCTCGTCCGTACTTGGTCGAGATATATTCTTCCCATCCTCGATCGACACGTAAAGGCGGTGTTTTAGGATCAAAAGTCTTAAACTTGAAGATCTGTTCGGCTTCCAAATCGATGTGCCATTGCTCCGGCTTTTCGTCGCTTACAAACGCGCCTAAGGGTATTGCTCGATACTCATCCTTTCGGCTGAGCACAACGATGTAGAGGATTTCCCCGTTCGAAGCTTTGATCGCAACGTCGTGAACTTTTCCTACCGCTTCACCCGTTTTGTCTGCAATGAGAAAGTTCCCTATCGTAGAGAAAAAAGCCAAAGGAAAATCTTGATCATTGAACGTCCCCGTTGACTCGGACAATTTTTTCTTAGCAAAATCGATCCAATAGATTACTTCCTTGTAGTCTCGGTAGACCTCGCTCGCTTGATTCCTCGAAGCCAAAAGAGGTTTCGATTGAAGTGTAAGCTTCTTTTCCCAATCGAATTGGATTAGACGGTCGCCTGAGACGAAGGGAATAAGTGCATATCGCCGTGATTCTTCAGAAACTCCGCTGGAAGCAACGAAGAGTGCCAGGTGTTCGGTTTCCAAGTCGAAGGCGACGTCATCTACGCGACCAACTGATTGATTATCTTTTCGAAGTTGGGATTCCAATAGGCTCGATACCAGCTCCAGGTCTTTCGGAACCGGCAACGTGTCGTTGATAGGCGCTGGATTCTGGAAACCTTCTTTGCCCTCCAAAGGATTGACTGTTTGCGCATTCAGCCAAGCGTAACCTGAGCAAAAATGAATCGTCAATAGCCAAAAACCCAATCGCAATTGGTCCCGTCCGAAGTTAAGAATCTTGCGTAAAGTCATCGAAGCGATTCGACTGTTCATAAGTTTATTCCGTTCTGTAAAAAGCGTTTAAGGTCCGAGCGTTGGGAGAATAAAGGATCTTTCGTCATGCCTAGCAACCAAGTCACGTATGGCTGCCTCTTGATCCCGTAAGCCATCGGAAGCTGCTTTCGCAACACGGGCTTTTGCGACTGATAGGAATAGTGGTGAGACACGCACAACAACCGCCATTTGTGTCGCGAGCTTCACCTCGCTTTCGCCATTCGCTTTAACTGCCTCGAGTTTCGATTGATAGGCCTCGAGTTTTCCAGCCGCACGGTCCGACGCCGTCAGAACGTTCACGTTGTCCGGATGGATTTCAGCAATCTGCGTTAGAGAGAGCTCGTTTGCTTCGAGTTGAGGATCAATCATCTGCACCGTTAGCCGTCTTCTGGCTGACAGATCAGCCTTCGACTTGCCTTTGAGTGCGTTCAAGAGAGGACGGCTATCGCGGCTCAGATCGATATGTAACGATTCGATTGATTTGTCTAGCAACTTCATTCCACCATGCTCGACGATACTTTGTGTCGCGTCCGTTCTTACGAGCATTTGGCGAAAATTGTCGAATTCGACAGGCAACGTGAATTGTCTCTGGACATTCGCTCGAACCGTTGTTTCCTCAGTTCTGAAGAGGAGGAAGGCTGCAAGAATAAGGACGACGGCGCAGCTTAGACCGAGCCATAAACCCACGAATCCTCGACCATATCGGGTTGTTGTATTTTCCATAGTCTCGAATTGATGTTGAAGGAATGAAATGTTTCTACCGATCCAGCTTCTATCTAGTCGCTCGCGATAACTGGATAGCAAGTTTAGTGCCGCTGGAATGACTTGGAAGCAGATTACGCATCTTGGTCAACCAGCAAGCAAATGTTGAATGTCGAACGATCATCGAATTGCTAATGGATTCTCAAGATTACTATTAGGCTTTGTTTCTAAACGAGCTTTCACGTAGCTGCGTCTCTCCGAGACGCAGATGATTCGCGTCTCGGAGAGACGCGACTACGTGTTTAGCAACAAAGCCTAGCCAATAAATTCGCCCTGGTCGTTGTCGTAGCGTCCTTTGGCACGGAGATTGCGTAATGGGAAGTTGTGTTACCTATCACTCTCATTACAAGGACATGACCTATGCGTCGTACATCATTACTCTACCTTTTGGCAATGACAGCCTGCGGTTGTGATCAAATGAACAAAACAACGTCTGACGCGAACCGCGGAGACACGGGTGCGACCTCTGCCCAATCTGCGCCTCGCGACAATTCTGCTGTCAATGTTCGTGATCGGGATAGCGCGTCCAAGACGCCGTTTGATCAAAACGAAAACCAACAAGACATCAACATTACTGCCAACATTCGCAAGCGCTTAGTGGATACGAAGATTTCGACCAATGCTCAGAATGTGAAAGTCATCACGCAGAGCGGTATGGTGACATTGCGAGGCCCAGTTGAATCCGCAGAAGAAAAGAAGCGGGTTGAGGAAATTGCAAACGCCGTGGCCGGCATCGGAAAAGTAGTTAATCAGTTGGAAGTTCAGTAGTTTCTCAATTTTTTGTTCTCGTCAAAGGAGTCTATAATGGCCAAAGCCATATTCTGCACAGTTAAAAACCGTGACCAAGCAACGAACGTAGTCAATCGCCTCAAAGCGGCTGGTTTTACATCTAACGACATATCTGTCTTGATGCCGGACCAAAGCGGATCGAAAGAATTCGCGGTCGACAATCAAACGAAAGCCCCTGAAGGCGCGACAGTCGGAGCCGGAACTGGAGCACTTGTCGGCGGTGGCCTAGGCTGGTTGGCCGGGATCGGCGCTTTAGCAATTCCAGGCGTTGGTCCACTCATCGCAGCCGGGCCAATCATGGCCGCGTTAAGCGGCGTGGCAGTCGGTGCATCTGTAGGCGGAGTCTCCGGAGCCCTCATCGGCATGGGAATTCCGGAATACGAAGCTTCACGCTACGTTGGAAAAGTAAAAGCTGGAAGCTGCCTCATTTCCGTTCACTCGGACGATGAAGCCGAAACAGAATCAGCAAAGCAAATTTTCGAGCACGCTGGCGCGGACGATATCTCAACCTCGACTGAGCCGAGCACGAGCACACGCTAATATTCGGCTACAGTGCGTATGCGAGGCCAGGGATGGCCTCGTTTTTTTTGGGCCATGCTTTCTGCTTCAAAAAACTTTCGCACAAACGCAGCGAAGTAAGAGTAGCGAGATTGAGATTGCCCGAAAGAATTGAACGGGCAAGTACCACAACTGTGAGAGGGCCAATGAATGACAACTCTTTATTTGGTCTCAAGCACGTTGAAAAAGATCTACCCCCGTTATCGGTGGTGAACCGGGTGGTTCGATCGCCTCGGAAAAATCCTGACCGCGTTTTGTGCCAAAAGCATTTTTTCTTCGCGTGCCTCAACTCCTAGCGAGTTCGCTAGAGACTTCTTACACATAACTTATCGGCGTCGTGGCAGTGGCGCCGATCTCTTTCTCTAGGTGCATAAGTATGTCTGCGTGGACTTGATACGCATCTTCTAACGCCAGCAACGGCGGATGTGAGCCTTTTAATTGATTATCTCTTTTCGGGTCGATTGCGACATGCGTCACTTTGCGCTCGCGCGCACGAACAAGTCGCTTTAGAAGCTCAATGGGCTCAACCTCCTCAACGTGCCAGTCAGCCTCACCTCCGACAAGCGATACACTATCCTCCGCCGCATGCCGACACGTAAAAATGCTCATGAAAGATCCGTTCAGAGAGAGGTCATTTTGAATCGGCTCAACGTAGACATCGTTAGAAGAATCCGAAAACATTGTGATGAGGAAGAACGACATTGGAAAACTTTCAGGGCAAGATAGCCGAAACGGGTGGAATGTTTAACTTGCAGGATAGAACGATATGACGAGTTGTTACTTGATCGTTAGAAACGAAGTTGGATTACACATTCAGATCTTCATTTCACCATGCGTTCCCAAATCGGCTGGGGCTCCGGTGACTATGGCAACGCCCATCCTCCATAAAGCGGTGAGCTTATTACCTTCAACGTCCCAGTAATAGGCGGAGTCTGGCGAAATTTTGAGGGCTGTCAAATTAGGGTCGTCAAGCCCTTTGAACCAGGCGCCATCTGAAGCTTGATAAAGCGACTGCAGAGTTCCGACTTCTTTGTGTATGGTCGCATCGCCGTAAATACTCAAAAATCGCATGGAACGCGGCTCGGCATAAATCAGAGCTACGCGGGAATTCTTTGCGATATTTGCATTGTGCGTACTGTCCTGCCCGCTCAGGAACCAGACTGCTCCATCGGCGTCCACCCGCTTTGTGCTCATCGGAATTGCGTGAAAAGGATAAGAATGAAGCTCTGTGCACAGCATCGCAAAGTCGATCGACTCGGCAAGCTCTTTAAGTTTTAGACTTGCGTGTGGCGTCTCAAGATTTTTCGTACTCAATTTATTTTCCTTGACAGTGAATTGGGCGGAAATGTTCACCCTCTCAATGAGGGTTTCAGAAGCTAAAAACTTTCTTCGCCGAGGGGCGGTCATGGATGCTTAGCTGGACAGCGCCAGGTTGTGCTGGAGTCCAGGCGTTAGCCGCTTTTCGCGCATCCAAGGTGCTCGGCGGCTAAAGGCTGTACTCCCACAGGGTTGCGATCAATTATCAAGTCCAACGTGGCGATGTCCAGTTAGAGACTAATTCAACCTCATATTTTAGATTTGGGAAGGTTTGGAATCAGTTTGTGCGGACGTGTTCCGTTGTTGCGACCTTGGATGTTTCGGCCGGAGTGCGAGGGTTCTTCGCAGGAACGCTAATGTCCCCATAACGACGATGATGAATATCAAAAAGACCACCAAGATCGTTTCCCATATTTCAACTAAGAAGGTCACTGCAGTTTGCCATATGAATGCTGGCCAGCTAGCTTTCGCAGCAGCGTTGCTGGACGCGAAGGGAGACTTGTCGTAGACAGGAGACGAGTCCTCGATCAACCAATGTTCTTCCAAGATAGACTGGTTCCTTGACTGCCAACTCACTTCGGTTGGCCAAGAGTCGTCATCTGGCGGATAAGCGTCGTCCCGCCAGTCATCGTTTCGGGGTCGAACGTCCATAATGGTCCATTCGTTACAGAGTGACCCATTGTTATAGGGATTGGAATGAACAAATTGAGCTGGAGAAACTCGTTCCAATGACGTCGATAGTTCCCACGCCGCCTCGCGACCTGCGGAGTTCATCGCTTGACGTCGCTTGCCGAAAAGTATAGCCAACCAATCTCGCCACCGACTCTTTGTGTGCCGATCCGATCTCGCAAAGTCCACCATGGTTCGCTCCCAAACGGGCTAAAATATTTTTGTGATGCTGCAATTAAAGTCACGAGAAGTAACGTAGGTTCAATAGTCGCGAACGACGCAAATTCTATGCCACTGAGCGCATCGAGCCTCGCAGACTGCCAACTCAACGGGTGATCGGTGTTAGGCAACGTATGTAAAATGCACTTTCGAAAATCTCAGCTCGCGCCAGGCAGAGTGGATAGCGTAGTTGCTGGAAGCGTGTATTCGCGTTGAATGGCGGCGAGTACTGCTTGCTTGCTATCTTCTGCAGTCGAACTACGGTGAAGTGCTTCGATTCGTTCGACTTCTGCTGCTAGTGATTCGTCTTTAATATTCGTCGATAGCCATCGGCTGTAGTCACCAGACTCTAAATGAAACTGCCAAGTTTCATCGTCGATTCCTTCAGCCAGCTGGCAGAAGAGAATCAAATTTTGAGCTCGCAAATTAAGAGTGTCGTTGGGCCCACGAAAGTAGAAGCTACGATCCGGCGGCAACTGGCCTTCGGCATATTTTCGCCGATGTCGATGGTGTTCCCGCACACTTTTCAATGCTTTGCATTGTCGCGCTTGGGTCGGATTGTTGATCTCCCATAAGATAATTTCGCCTTCCACGTTTTCCGAAGCTGGCAGTATTGGCAGGTCCACGTCGACCACGGAAGCGAAATCTTGAACGGTTGTAGCCGCATCACTCCCAACAATCGCGACGGTTTCAACTTGCTCAAGTACCGCTTTGGGCAATAGGCTTGGCTGTACGGTGATGAGAACGACGTTCATCCAATTCGGAGGGAGGGATTGTGATGACCGGTCCCAGTCGGCTGGCAGAAGGTGATGTGCCTCATCCAAGAGCAACCAATGCGGCCTACCAGTCTGTGCCCGCAAAGTCGTCAAACCCGCGAGAAGTCGCAAAAAGAACTCTGGACGTTCCGGTATCGCTATTCCCGTCAAACACACCACAACATTTACGTCCGCCTGCTCGAGAACGTGGAGTGCTTCTTCGACTTGCGGAGCACTGTTTGGACCTCCTAGTACTACGGCCCCGTCAAACGATTCGTAATCTCCTTCGGGATCGACCAAACAAAATTGATAACCCTTCTCGGCGATCGAATCAACAATTCGATTTGTTAAAGTCGACTTTCCGCTTCCCGACGGTCCGCATATCAGCAGCGGGCCCGAGTACGAAGCTAAGCAAACCTCTTCGCTTTTCGATACCGCGATGGGGAGTCGATTCCTTCTGGATACTTTGCCATATGCAGCCAAGTCGTCCGCGAGAATTAGTTCGATAAGAAACTCAACGCCTCGACCATGCGACGACGGTAATACGAGATCGACGGCCTCCTGAAGACTTGGCAACGCGTTCGACACTGCCGCCGATAGTTCAACAAGTTGAAGAAACGAATGATCGTTCTCGGCATCGCCGACTCCGACGACTTCGTGCCGAGACAATTTTAATTCCTTCAGGGCGTTCTCCAGGCCAGAAGCTTTATTAACGCCAGCAGGAAGTATCATCACGGCTCCTTTGTTGAAGATGACTTGCAACTCCAAGCCCAACTCACGAATCGCCTCTAGTACCCGTTGCTCGAATGGCGTCCAGGTTGCGATGATGGATTGTCCAACGGAAACCGGAGAAACACCCTTGGCGCGCAGGGAAGCGACCAACTTTTCCGACGCGGGGCCGCCAAGCAATCGTTCCTTGGTAGTAGAAGGCTCGTAGAGAAGGCCGCCATTCTCTGCAACAACCCAGCGAAAGAGATTTATCTCGGGGAATATCGCTTTGAGTTCGGGGAGCTCGCGACCCGTGACCAACACTAGTTGTCGGCCGGACCCAAGGAAGCGATTCAACGCGGCGACAGTGCTTGGCGAAACCACTCCATTGTGCGCCAGCGTTCCGTCGTAGTCAGTGGCTAGTACGTGATATCGCATGGATACTTCTTCTAGGTTCCTTGGAAGCGTGAACGTTGCGGTCAGATGATCAATCAAAGCTCGGCTAGACTGTCTGGCCAACAAAGAGTCCTTCAGAGAACACCTTGATCGCTTTCGTGCAAAATTCGCCGACATCTCCAGGATTTCTGCTGGTTACGAGACCATCGTCGCATACGCAAGCTTCGTCGACCCATTCGGCACCTGCATTGATCAGGTCGGTTTTGAGGCTGGGCCATGAAGTAACTCGTCGTTCGTGCACAACATCGGCCTCAATCAACATCCAGGGCCCATGACAGATGGCTGCCACTGGTTTGGCAAGCTTAAAGAAATCGCGAACAAACTGGACGCAAGCTGGATTCACTCGAAGGGCATCTGGATTGGCGACGCCGCCGGGCAACACGAGTGCATCATAGTCATCACAAGATACTTCATCGATTGTCTTATCAACCTCGAATCGATCGCCTGGTTGATCGTGGTGCATTCCGAGAATAGTGCCAGCCTCGGGTGCTATCAGATGGACTACCGCACCGGCAGCCTTCATTTTCTCCCACGGTTCCGTGAATTCAATCTGCTCAAAACCATTCGTCGCTAAAAATGCGATCTTCTTTCCGAGTAAAGAGACTGGCGCTGACATGTTCGTTACCTTAAAGTCCTTTGAGGTTTTGTGCGATTGGCCTGGAACGATATGGCGAAGAAGCCTTACTCGTGACCGAAACCGCTGATGAATTGGTCGACGTCAAACACTCGTAGCATCCGATGTGCCCAATTAGGTTGGAGCCGCTCGAATTGATTCGTCCGACAGCACGAACCTGCACTTTTACGAAACGAAGAGCTTGGCGATCGAACTAACCCGAAGCGTTTTGGCAGATCAACCACCAGATTGTTCGAAATGACGCCAGCTTCGATTGCTAACAAGACGTGTCCTGCGGGCGTCCTAATTCCGGATGCCGATTTTCGCTGCAAAACCTTTCCTTGCTCACACAAAGGCACGAAGGGGTGTTTTAGAATGGGGTTGCTAATCGGCCAATGCTAAAAAATTCTTCTTTGTGTCTTCATGCCTTTGTGTGAGACCTCCCCCGGGTCGTTAATCTTCCAAAGAAACGGTCGAGATTCCGACGGAATTCGGGTCTTGGTTTAGCCGTTCAACATTGCCGATACCTTTCGCGAAGACACTTTTTTCTAGCAGCACGGCTGAGCCCAGAATTGTGGCGAACGGCACGTCCGCCGCATCTAAGCCGGACGCGATACGGACAAGTCCACCGACCGGGGCTAAATTTGTCGCATCAAATAGAAACCAACGCCCTGCAAGGTAGGCTTCAAAAAACCCATGGAAGTCTTGAGGATTAAGATTCATTGCATAGCCAGCCACGTACCTGGCTGGAATTCCAAGTCCACGGCAAAGCGTGATGGCTAGATGAGTAAAATCTCGGCACACACCTTGTCGCTGAATGATGACATCGCATGCCGTGCTAAGGTTGTCGGTCGAACCCGAAACGTACGAGAGATGACGCTGAGTCCAATCGCAAATGGCCTTGACGCGAAAGTATCCATGGATGGAGTTGCCGAACTCACTAAACGCAAAGTTCGCTAAACGATCGGATTCGCAGTAACGGCTCGGGTTCAAGAATG
>JANOAI010000358.1:0-3712 GCA_031411055.1 Pirellulaceae bacterium | reverse complement strand
CGTCGGCGATGACGACTCGATCTTGAGGGTCAACGCAAAGATGTTTCGGGCCATTCAACATCGCGTCGATCGCTGGTCCAGGCTCCAAACTCATCCCCTTCTTGCCCGATCTATTTACGACGGTTTTGATCCGGCCATCGGCATTGACTACTCGGAGAGCATTACCGCCGCGCTCAAGGATGTACACATTGCCTTTTCGATCAGCGCAGGCGGCGCGAGGATCGACAAGTGTCGAGTTGGCAGCAATATCGCCGTCGTTGGGCATGCTGCCCTTAATTGCTTTTCCGGCGAATGGAATGGCGCTGTTTTTCTGAAGGTCAATGCGCAAGACGTAGTTCAAATTTGAGATGTATAAATGGGTGCCTTCAAAATCAATGGAAATACTGTAGGGACCGATACGACGAGCATAGTCCATTGGCACGTCCCAAGCATCGAGACTCGTGACAAAATTCTTCGTAGCATCAAAACGCCGTATCCGACCACCCCACGTGTCAGCGACAAGAACTTCACCTGAAGGAAGCGTTGCAAGACTATGTGGACCCGTGAAGATTGCCTTCAGAGCAGCGCAATTGTCGCCAAGCTCATCGAACGAAGTCGCTTCCGTGTCGTTCTTCGAGGAAGCTTTTTCGGATTGCGAATAGAACTTGCCCGCCGCATGCGTTAGCTTGCCGGACCCGTCCATTTTCAACAGTCGATTTCCATGAATCATCTCAACGATCCAAAGATTTCCAACTGAATCCCATTCGGCTCCGAAAGGCTCGTGAAGTTTTGCCTCCACGGCTGGAATGTCGACCATCTCGCGATCGCCGCCAGCTACCAGAACGATACGCTCGTCGGCGGAGACTTGGACGATGCTCAAAAAAAGGACAACCTGAACCCAGTAAAGCCTCAAAATTCCTTGAAAAACCAAGTGACACCTGTTTATTAAAAGGCCATTTTTTACCAACGTAGAAAACACGTTGGTGATGAATAGAACGTTGACGTTACAATTACAATATGAACGATATCCTACCCGAAGTCAGTCGGGTACCCGCACTATTGGCTGCCTTGCCATTCCTTCCTACCTTAACGAACCTGTGGACTCGATGCTCCGAATTGGAAACGCGGCTTCCCTCTATTGCGGTCGGCAAACCGATGCCACGCTGTCTCAGCGCTTGATTTGGCCGGCGGTCCTCCTGTGCTGCCTATGCATTTCTGCCGAAATGAATGCCGCGGAGAATGTCGTAGCTGCAGCCAAGCCGACGGTCGACTTCAATCGCCAGATTCGGCCCTTGTTAGCGAAACATTGCTATGCCTGTCACGGGCCCGATAAAGCGGAATCGGGACTTCGATTTTCGGACTTCGAATCGGCGACAAAGGCGACGGATAGCGGATTGTTAGCCATCGATCCGAAGAAGCCGGAATCGAGCGAGTTACTCGTCCGAGTTACATCGAACGACGCGTCGCTTCGAATGCCGCCTGAAGGCGAGGGGCTGAGCGAGCACAATATTGCGTTGCTGAAACAGTGGATTGCTGAAGGAGCTGAATACTCGGTTCATTGGTCCTTTCAACCGGTCAAAAATGTTGGCATTCCGTCGACCAACCATTCCGAATGGGTTCGCAATCCGATCGACTCCTTCATTTTGGCATCGCTCGAACAAGCCAAGCTTGAGCCGAATGGACATGCTGCTCCCCGAGCGCTTGTGAAAAGGTTGTACTACAGCATCCTTGGCGTACCCCCTACACCGGAAGAGACCGAGCGCTTCGTTGCGAATTCCAGTATGGATGCCTATGAGTCACTCGTGGATCAACTATTAGCCGATCCTCGGATGGGAGAACGTTGGGGAAGACACTGGCTCGATGTGGTCCGTTATGCCGAGACCAATAGCTTTGAACGCGACGGTCTCAAACCGAACGCATGGAAATACCGCGACTACGTTGTGCAATCGTTGAATAGCGACAAGCCCTACGATCGATTTATTTTCGAACAGCTAGCTGGAGACGAAATCGATAACCCGACGATCGAGAGTCTGACCGCAACGGGCTTTTATCGACTAGGCATCTGGGACGATGAACCAGCCGATCCGTTGCAAGCCAAATTTGATGGCTTCGACGATCTGGTTACGGTCACCGGACAAGGAATCCTCGGTCTCACCTTTAATTGCGCTCGATGCCACGATCACAAGATCGATCCTATTCCACAACGCGACTACTATCAGATGGTGGCTTTCTTTCGCGACGTCGATTCCTATGGGCAACGTGGCGATCAAACAAGCGCAAACCAGATCGATGTTTCAAGTCCCGAAGTTCGTGAGAGTTACCGCGAATTAGAAGCTCGAATGAAGGAGATTAACAAAGAACAGCATCGCCTTGAGCAAATTGGCATAGCCAAGATGAGTGGCGAAAATCAGCGCAAAACAGAAGGGAACGAGCGCAAAAAGATTCTCAAGGAACTGCTGAAAGAAAATTTAGACGACGATCAGTGGAAAGAATATGAATCGCTTCAAGACGAAGAGAACGAGAACAGGAAGATATTAAAATCCTTTCCCAATCAAGAGTTTATTCTCGGGCTCGCCAAATCCGTTGCTCGACCACCCGAGACTCATGTTTTATTGCGAGGCAGCCCACAGGCCGAAGGTGACGTTGTTAAACCGGGTTTTCCAGCCATGACCAAGGATCCCCCTCCGGAAATTCCTGAGGCCTCGAAGGATAGCCAGACGGCTGGCCGCCGAAACGTCTTAGCCAAGTGGATCGTCAACGAGAAAAACTGGTTCACCTCCCGCGTGATCGTCAATCGCTTGTGGCAGCACCATTTCGGCCGTGGCATTGTTCGATCGTCCAATAACTTTGGGCAGCTCGGAGATCAACCAACACACCCCGAATTGCTTGACTGGCTGGCCAGCGAATTGATTCGGCACGATTGGAACCTTAAGCCAGTTCATCGTGCGATCGTCATGTCGCAAGCATTTCGAATGAGCAGCGACTCTCAAACTGCGGGCATGAATCTGGATCCTGCCAACCATCTCTTTTGGCAGTATCCGATGCGGCGTCTGAGCGCTGAAGAATTGCGAGATTCGATTTTGGCCACATCCGGCGACCTCAACTACGAAAAATTTGGTCCAAGTTTTTATCCAGATGTCGCGGATGAAGTCAAAGCCGGTCAGTCCAGACCCGGGGCAGGTTGGCATAATTCTTCCGCGAGCGATCGAGCTCGGCGCAGCATCTACATCCACATCAAACGTTCACTGATTCCGCCAGAGCTTTCCGTTTTCGATTTCCCTGAAACCGATACCAGCTGCGAAGCCCGCTTCCTTACAACCCAAGCTGCACAAGCCTTAGGTTTGTTAAACGGCCGATTTCTACAAGATCAATCGTCGCGATTTGCGGAACGCGTGAAACGCATTGCGGGCAACGATCAGACGCAACAAATTGAAACGGCAATTCGCCTCGCGTACGGTCGAGTCGCTAATGATGAAGATCGATTACGAGCCGTCACCTTGATCGATAAGCTGAAAAACGACCATCAGCTGAACGCGGATCAGCAGCTCAAAGAATACTGTTTAACGCTCTTGAACACCAACGAGTTTATGTATCTCGATTAAGAACCTATCCCAAGCCTTTTTCATCCCCTCGCCCCGTTTCGGGGAGAGGGGGGACGGCCTGATGAAAATGCATTCGCAACCAAATCACTACAATCCGCACTCTTTCTCCCCCTCGCCCCAGTCTTCTGGGG
>JANOAI010000357.1:0-17928 GCA_031411055.1 Pirellulaceae bacterium | reverse complement strand
TTTTTATTTCTATCCGCCAGGATTTTTTATCGGATGGTGTTTTTGCGTTGAGCAAGCTACTAGCTTTTGCGCCTTCGGCGATAGCCTTTTTCTTTTACCGCTCAAATCGGCTCGCGCTTATGGCTCAATCGATCGTAGCTTCCTCAACGAAAAAACTCCAGCCTATCAAGACTCCTGCCGTTACGAAGTAAGCAATCGCCAGATTCCACATCGAACCACGATACTCGGGAGCTAACACCCAGCTCCCTCCGAAGTCGCCTATCGTGAATGGCAGAAAGACCGCATTTGAATCCAACGGTGAGTGCATTACGCCGAACATCGTAAGCATCCCTCCGACCGCGAAGAACACGGCGGCTGCTTTAAGCCGACGGTCGATTGCCATTGCGAGAGCCGAGGACCAGAGGAGGCTGCTAATTAAGAAACCATTGGCTAACAATTTGGCCGTCGTCATTTCAACTTTGAAATGGGCATTGGCGAGCGTTTGAAACGTGATCCCAGCGTTGCGGAGGGCGTCATCCAAGAACAACCGATTGGCGTACGAAACGGCTAAATAGGCAAGCGCCGGAATACACGCCAAAGCCACAGCTGCGTAATGACGACGCGGAGTGGCTATAAAACTCTGGCTCGTGATTTCCAAACCAATAAAGATCAAGATCGGGTAAACGGCCGCTTTTGGTATCCACAGATAAAAGAAACCGAGAAATCCGATCGAGCCTCCCAATCCAATGACTAAGGCCGTCGCTAAAACGTAGGCAGCGCGACCACCCATGGCTTTGTAGGCGGGATGACCAATGTAAGGGGTGGTTTGACACACACCACCCAACATGGCGGCAAACAACGTTGCAACCGCTTCCACGGCAATAATTTTTTGAGTCGGATAGTGATCACCGACGGCTGCAGCGCTTTCGGTGCAATCAATTCCGCCAACAACGGTTGCAAGCGCGAACGGAAGGACGATCGGAAGGTACCCAGCCGCTTCGCCCATCACCGAAAGCCATGGCATTGAAAGTGAGCTTAACCATTCCGTTGGCAAAAGACCCGCCATGGCATCTACATCGGGCGCTCCATGAGGTATCCATCCGATACCAACCATCCAAAAGTGAATCGATCCAGCGACAATCAACGCCGCAACCGTTCCTGGAATTTTAAATGGAATGGGGACGTGACCAATCAACGAGATCAAGACAATGGCTAATGCTGTCATCCCCACGATCGGCGATGACATGACATCAATCAGCGGAAAAAAGCTGATCAAAACAAGGGCGATGGCGGTGAGCGATCCGAGCAACCCAGCCCGTGGAAATGTGTTTCTTGCCCAAGCGGATCCCCACGCGCAGAAGAGCTTAAAAATACCGCTCATGAACAAACAGGCAATTCCAATATACCAAGCATGAACCGCGGCTTGTTCCGTCGAACCCAATCGTTCTTTGGCCATGAGAAATGCAGGACCGACCACAAGTCCCATAATCCCGAAGATACTTGGCGTATCCAACCCCAATGGCATGGCCGTCACGTTGGGGTTGTTTTCCTTCTTGGCTAAACGAAAGGCCATGTAGAAGAAACAAAGGTCGCCAAAGAGCACTCCCAAAGCCGTACCGGGAATCAAATGCTTAAGAGAAAAATCGGCTGGAATTCCGAAACTGGCTAGCAACCCTACGATGAGCATCAAGCCAGCAATATTATCGAGTACCAACCCAAAAAACGCGTTCACGTCACCCGGTCTTGCCCATCCATATTTTGTTTGCATAAGAGTGGCCTAACTCGACAGCGTTCAACCGTGGTGCGCGCAACGCGATCGAGCGCGTCCAAGCACCGCGAGAACGAAAAAGGGAAACAGAAAGGTTGGCTCAGGAACGGCCGTCGTTTGGGCAAACAAACAATTGTACACGCTTGGCGTGCTATAGACCCGATCCCAGATCGCATGTCCGCCTGTCGCGAACTCCGTCGTCCCGACACCATCGACCAGCGAGAAGTTGACGAAATCGGTGATCGCAGCCGCGTCGAGCCTCGCGGCAAGGAACGACATCCCTAAGAACGCGAGCTGAAAAATGCGTTTCGATATCACGGTCATCCATTTCCCCAGACTGCTTCGGTGTCCCCAAAATGCGAACGCGGTTGCAACGCGAAAGCTTAATCTATGCTGATCCCAAGAACAAACTGTGGTTCTTCGGACAATTCGCGATTCTTTGACGATCCGTCAAATGTGCAACCTAGGCGATCATGGGGCTGTTGGACGATACTTTTTCAGCCTATAACCATCGAGAGAGTTTTTTGATCAACGGCTTCCGAGGCTGCATTTTGGATTGGAATCATTTTTTCCGCCGCCGCGCAACGAGTCCTTCGGCCCACCCTACGGAGTTTAATCCGCGGATCGAATCATTCGGACGGATTCATTGCGCGATGGACTTCGACTTGGCAAATCTTGCCATGGTGCAAGTCGACGATGGCTATGTCGCAATCGATGCGGGCTCCGCACCTAAAATCAGCCTGCCGATTGTTGAGCAGTGGGGGAAACTTGCCGGGGGGCCGGTACGCGGAATGATCTATACCCATTCTCATATCGACCACATTGGCGGTTCTGAAGCGTTCAACCTCAATAACGTACCGATCTGGGCGCACGCCAATTTTTCAGATGAACTTGGCCTGAGTCAGTTATTGCCCAATGCTTACTTTGTTCGCGGTGCCAAGCAGTTCGGATACGCGCTCCCGCCAGAGGAAGTTGTCAGCAATGGTGTCGGCCCTCCGATGAGGCTTAACGAGACGGGACGAACTTCGATCCGCTTTCCGAATGAACTCGTTCGCGATTCCGAGGAGACGACGATTGGGGGGCAGACCTTCATTCTTCAATCCGCTCCGGGCGAGACGGGCGATCATTTGATGATATGGTTGCCCGACCAGAAAGTCCTGTTCGCGGGAGACAATATTTTCGAGGCCTTTCCGAATTTGTATTCCATTCGAGGCGTGCCACCGCGTCCTGTGCGTCAATGGATTGACACGCTTGACAGGATGAGGCGTTTACAACCGCGTCCTGAGCTCATGATCCTCGGACACACGGCACCGGTACAAGGTGCCGATAAGATCTATCAAGTGTTAACAGATTACCGCGATGCCATCGCGTTTGTACACGATAGCGTGGTTCGTGGAATCAATGCCGGCAAAACTCCGGATCAGCTGTGTCAAGAAATCAAGCTGCCCAAACATTTGGTGAACCACCCCTATTTGAAAGAAAAATACGGTACGGTTCATGGTTCCGTACGCGGCATCTACTCAGGATACATGGGTTGGTTCGACGGTGATGGTACAAACTTAGTACCGCTCTCGGATCATGAAATTGCTGGCTGGGTAATGGAAGATATGGGGGGTCGAGACAAAGTGAATGCGAGATTTGACCAGGCGATTGCCGAGGGCGATTTGCGCCGCGCGCTTTGGCTTGCTCGGGTGCGGTTTGCAAACAACCCAAAAGCAAGTGATAGTCGCCAGGCAAAAGCGGTGGTCCTGGAACAAATGGCTGAGAAGTGTGAAAACCCAATCAATCAGAACTGGCTAGCCTCGGAAGCAGCCCTTCTTCGAAATCGTTGCAGGCTGCCAAACAAGCCAAAGATTAGTGGCGATCTACTTGAAAACATTCCCATCGAACAGTTGCTCGGCCTTCTCCCAAGCCGTTTGAACCCAAAGACATCGGCGAACTCTAACTTTTCGCTCGGCTTTGATATTACGGATCGCAAGCAGCAATTCACGCTGCTGGTTCGCTATGGCATCGGTGAATTAGCTCCCGGATTGATCGAATCGCCTCAGCTTATCGTTCGCGCCACCGAACGAAACTTGAAGCGAGTTTTCTTGGCGGGTGATACGCCGCCGACGCAGCGGGGATTTTGGCAAAGCTTAGAATTCGAAGTACCCGATTGCGGACTTTTGACACCATTCAAGCGACTGCTTAGACTTGCCCAGGTCAGTCGACTTTTTCTAAGGGCTTGAATCAATTGATGGCGAACGTTTCCATGGAAGTTGAAAAACGAGCTTCATTCCCAATTCACTCGCCCCGCAGTTGGCACGGCATGACCGCCGGCGTCTGGTTCCAACTGCTTGCAAAGAACCATTTCAGTATCTCGCCGAGTCGTTGCCCGATGGCGCTGAGTATATCGTTCATCAGTTTGGCCAACAGCGTGATGGCGGCGACCAGCGAAAAAATTTATCGCAAGCGAACCATCGCAACTCGGATTGAGCAACCTCCTTTGTTCGTTATCGGGCATTGGCGGACCGGCACCACGTGGTTGCACGAGCTCTTAGTACGCGACAATCGGTTTACATTTCCGACAACCTACCAGTGTATGGCTCCACATCACTTTCTGCTGACCGAAAAATGGTTGAGTCCGCTCGTCGACTGGACGATGCCAAGCAAACGCCCGATGGACGATATGCCCGTTGGTACGTCTCGACCGCAAGAGGACGAGTTCGCCCTTATGAATCTTGGGTTGGGCTCACCCTATCTCGAGTGGGCGTTTCCAAATCGCAATCTGCGATATGACGAGTACCTTTCATTGCAAGGCTTGGACCCAAAGATAAAAGACCATTGGAAGAGTTCCTTCGAGTACTTTGTGAAGCAGCTGAATCTGAACAGCCCAAAACGCGTTGTTCTCAAATCGCCAACTCATACCGCTCGCGTGGCGACCTTGCTAGAGATATTTCCGGACGCGCGTTTTGTGCATGTAGTTCGCAACCCATTAAAGTTTATTCCGTCGATGATTCGCATGTGGACTCGTATGACCGATGCTATGTCCTTGCAGATCCGTCGCGACCCGATCTCCGTTGACCGTATATTGGATGTATTCCGGCAAATGTACGATCAGTTTGAGAAGGACCGATCGTTGATTCCCTCCGAGCATTTCTTTGAGGTTCGCTACGAGGATCTTGTAGCTCAACCGCTTACACAAATGGAATTAATTTACCAGAAACTTGGATTGGGTGACTTCGAGTCTGCCCGCCCAGCGATTGCAGAGAGTTTGGCCAGCGGTAGTGGCTACAAAACCAACCAACTCGAATTGCCAACTGACGTTGCCGAGAAAATTTATACGATTTGTGCCGCCTACATGAAAAGACATGATTATCCGACAACGAGCGAAGACATGCCTGCGAAAATGATACCGCTAAGCTAACAGGGAGCACGATCATCCTGAATTAGACCGGTGTTGCTCCGTGAATCCGTCAGTCGTTCTTCGTGACCGAACGTCGCGGTGGTTTTGCGATCAAGAATAATCGCGGCAGTGTGGATCGCCCTCCATGGAAAGTGCGAACTTTATCGAGGTAATGATCGAAGACGAAAGCACCGGCTGTAGCGTTTCCCACGGCCAGGCATCGAAGGATCGATGGTTGCCCGCATTGAGGGCAGATGACGCGCAAGCCTGCGCTGTCTAGCAATTGATGAAGTTGCGCCGTAAAGGCTTGATTATTCTGAATCGATTCAAACCGCTGCCCCTCGAACTTTGAAAGGTTGCGTTCAAGTAGTCGAATCGTTCTCGTCCGCTGTTCGTCGAGTGTTCGTTGGACCGATTGAAGATCGATCGGTGACAAGGCCGAAGTTGTTATTGACGCCGAAGACAGTGACTCTGCGGTGTTTACTTGATCTCGATCGGACTTCGTGGTGTCTAAATCGAAACCCTGCTGTGAAAGCGAGTAAGCTGCTCGAAGATAAATCTCGCGTTCCTCAGGTGCAATGATTTGATTGCGTTCAGCAAATCGAATTTCAAGAATCAACGAACGATGAAAATTGTTTGGCAACGTTGTCAGAAGAGTGTACCGAACAGGGCTACTCGATGAATTGCTCCCCATCCCCAAGGTGAAGGGCGGTGGGGTGAGCGAGGAGCGTCCCAAACTTGATCGTTGCGGGTTCGCCAACGGAGCGTTCTCGAGGCCAAATGGGGATTGACTATCCATGGCGTCGATCCGAGCTGGCAACGGAATCGGAGACTCAATCCACAATGGCCGCCGTTGGGCGAGTGCTACTTGGAGCAGTCGCCTCCATTCTGCTCCAGGAGCCGGTTTTTCGGTCGCTGAGCTGTCGGTCTCCTCCCCCCACATTTCGACACATCTTGGCCTTTTTCTCGGAGCCAGCTCCCACAGATAAGCCTCGAACGCCCGAAAATGCTGGCCGATCACCGCTAATCGGCTCGGTTTGGACGCCTTCGCTCCGAAATCGAGCGGAGTTGGACTTGGCGCTGGAATTTCCCCGGTTTTCTCCTGTCGTTTTGACAATTCCGGCAGTTCTTGAAGTGTTTGCCACCAGGGAGTCGAGGTCATGAAACGTCTCTTGTCACGTAGAATCAAATGTTTATACTAATGGTATAAACAGCCGAGAGCCGATTTTCCAGTAGTGCGGCAGATTTTGCGCTTCCGGCACAACCGTCATGGCCGCCAAGGAGTTTTTCAGGAAGTCTCGAAGTGAACGCGAATAGCCGTTGATAGACCCGCGGTATCGCTTATCGTCGAGAAGCTTGCCATCTTTCATTAAAGCAGAAGCCATGTCGTCGATCCCAAACGAAGAGAATGTCGAAGAAACCAAGCGGCAGATCCGAAGCTTGGTCAACGAGATTTCCGAGCTATCTAAGTCGGACATCGCGGCGGCTGAGTACTATCCCAACGTTCTCCAAAAGATCGTGGCGGCCTTAGCCGCTTCGGGAGGTGCGATTTGGTTGCTGGACGGCGAAGGAGCCATGCGACTGTCGTATCAGATCCAAATGGATCAATCGCTCGCAGATGGAAATAACCCCGACGCGATTCGACATGGACGCTTGCTCGGCAAGGTCATGCAACAGGGGAAACCTGAGCTCATTCCTCCGAATTCGAGCTTCGGAGAAAATCAAGAGCTTGCCAACCCGACGATGAATCTCCTGATCTTGGCTCCCTTGATCGGTAGCAAGCAGGCCGTTGGTGTTCTCGAAGTTTTTCAACGGGCAGATTCTCAACCCGATGCTCAACGCGGCTACCTGCGGTTCATCGAACACATTGTTAAAATTATCGGCGAATGGCTCAAAGGCCATGCGCTTCAAAAGGTATCCGACCGACAAGACTTACTCTCAAGCGTCGATCAATTTGCGAGGCTCGTCCACGACAACTTGGACATTCGCGATACGGCTTATACGATTGCCAACGAAGGCCGCCGCTTGATCGAATGCGACCGCGTCAGTGTTGCGATTGTCAACGGGAGGTCCGCCAAAGTCAAAGCGATTAGCGGTCAGGATACGATTGAGAATCGATCGAACATTGTTGCGGCCCTCAATAATCTTGCCTCCCGGGTCGTGCGTTCGGGAGAACCGCTTTGGTATGACGGCGGGACGGAAGATCTTCCACCGCAAATAGAAGAAGCCGTTGAAGATTATGTCGACCAGTCGCATGGACGCACGATCGCCGTCTTGCCGATCTATCGACCGGAGAAAACGATTGAAGGTGACGTGCTCACGCAACGCAACGTATCACCTGAATCGCGACATCGCGGCCCGGTCATTGGCGCCCTGATCGTCGAGCAAATTGAAACACAGCTCGATCGCAAAACGTTGCAAGGCCGTGTCGATTTGGTTTACGAACACAGTTGCCGAGCATTGTCGAACTCGTTATCGCACAGCGGCATTTTTATGATGCCTGTTTGGCGGTTCCTGGATCGAGCTACGTGGATGTTTCGCGGCTCGGCTCTACCTAAGACCCTTGCCGTTCTTGGCTTGCTAACGATCGCCTTGATTGCCGCTTGCTTGGTTCCGATCGACTTCGACTTAAAGGCCGAAGGTGAGATCAAACCGACTGTCGAGAAGAATGTCTTTGCACAAGTTGACGGCGAAATCGAAGCCGTTCATGTGAAGATGGGGTCGATTGTTCAAGCTAATCAACCAGTCGTAACGATGAAGAACCGCGATCTTGAAGTCGAAATTCAGAACATAACTGGCCAGTATCGACAGGCGGAAGCTCGTGCGGGTGTCATCGACCGTTCGCTCGGCATCGAAGCTTTATCTCAAACCGATCGATTGCAGTTGTCTTCGGAGCAAGCCGAAGTCAAACAACAGCTTTTGAACTTCAGCAGCCAGCTCAAGATTCTGACCGAGAAGCAGTCGAAGCTGGTTCGAACCAGTCCGATCGCTGGCATTGTGACGACTTGGGATGTCGAAAAGAAGTTAGCCGCCCGGCCGGTGGTCACCGGTCAATTGCTCTTGAATGTAGCTGACTTGACGAAGGACTGGGAAGTCGAAGTCTTGATGCCTGAAAAGCGAATGAAGCACTTGGATGTGGCCTTTCAAAAAACGCAGGACGAGTATCTTCCTTGCGAGTTCATTTTGAAATCCGATCCTGAAAACAAATATATGGGGAAATTGTATCGGAATGCAGTTCATCAACGAGCGGAAGTCCAAGGAGAAGATGGTGCGACGGTCAAGCTGCGGATCATCCCAGATCCTGAAGCGATGGAGAAACTTAGCCGACGTGCTGGAGCAGGTGTAAGGGCGGACGTGAAATGTGGCCAGGCGAGCTTTGCGTGGGTGTGGTTGTATCAACCGATCGAATTCTTGCGATCGTACGTTTTCTTCTAGTCGAATTCGAAACCATGAAACGATTTTTTTCCTTTGCGATTCTCGGATTGAGTTCCATTGTCACCTTAACAGGTTGCGATCAGGTTCGAGAAGCGGTTATGGGTCAGCCTGATCCAAATGCTCCGAGCATACAAGCCGTTGGTCCCAGTGGAACCGATGTTTCAACCCAAGTGGCAAACAAACCGCCGGTCCTGTCTCCACCGGATTGGAATACAGCGACCAATCCGTCAGGCGTTGAGGTCGCGGGCGCTCAGGAAGGCATTCAGCCTCCAACGAACACGGTCGTTCAGAGCGGTGGCTCGTCGTTTAACGACGCGTTTCTCTCGCAGTTATCGGGATCTGGCTCGTCGCCTGCGACTCCAAACTATGCGTCGACCGATGTGAATTCGGGATTAGCGGTTCCTTCTGCAGAATCAAACATCACCCCTTCGATGAGTGGTGTCATTGTTGTCAAAAGCGCATTCCTTCAGTTCCGAAACGATCTTGACATCGAAGTCGCCTCGCCTGCGGATGGTCTCATCACGGAGATGGATGTTGAAGAGGGCGGAACGATTAGTAAAGGCTCGTTGATTTTCCAGCTCGATGATCGACTACCGAAGTCAGAGCTGGCGGTAACGATGAAGGAACATGAAGCGGCTGTTCAAAAGGCTAGCGACCGATCAGAAATCGAATACTCGAAAGCTTCGGTTGAAGTCGCCAAGCAAGACTATGAAGTGACAAAGCTCCTCGTCGAGAAAGAAGCATCGACGGATATGGAGTTATCTAAAAAATGGCTGGAGTATAAGCGAGCCGCGTTGGGTGTTACCGTCGCTGAAGTCAAGAACAGCCAAGACGTTTCCGCAGTCGGCGTGGCGGAAGCGAAGAAAGGTGCGGCTGGGGTTCAAATCGAATTGCGTCGTATCTTATCGCCCTTCGAAGGGATTGTTGCCGAAAAGAAAAAGGAAAAGCACGACTGGGTGCGAGCCGGTGAAATCATCATGCGGCTGATATCGATGGAGCAGTTGAGAGTTGTGGGTCAAGTCAACGTCAGCCAGCTTTCCAAAGCGCCCCATGAATTATTGGGAGCTCCAGCCACGGTCAAGATCGAAGTCTTTCCAGGCAGCGTTGAACGAGTAGAAACCAAAGTCGGCTTCGTTTCGCCGGTTATGCAGTCGTCTGGTGGATACAAGATTTGGGTTCAGATTCCAAACAAGCAATCCAACGGCCAGTGGGTCTATCGCGAGGGGATGCCGGCCACGATCGAAATTTCAACACGGTAGCCAGTCACGCGTAGCCGGCGCTCACCGTGTGCCGTCCGCGTTGGGCGACCCTGCATGGATATGCATGATACTTCGAAAGACCCTCTCCCGGGCCTGAGAGCCCGACCTCTCCCACGAAGACGTGGGAGAGGTAACAAAAACTGCTAACACCTTTCAAACTTCAAACTTCCCTAGGTTCCTTTTATGGCAACGATGGCCGATTCGCTAATCAATAGCGCGATGCGTCCGCTGAGCCTGCGCAAAAGGGCGGACCTAGTAGCCAATAAAAATTTCTACGATGGACGAACGTATTGGGTCGTTAAAGATCCGGTCGGATTGAACTACTTTCGTTTCCACGAGGAAGAGTATGCGATTTTATGTATGCTCGACGGTCAAACCAGCTTGCAGGCGATTCGCGATGCGTTCCAAGCGAAGTTTGCTCCGCAACGCATTACCATCCAGGATTTGCAACAGTTCATCGGAATGTTACACCGAAGTGGTCTGGTCATCTCCCAAGCGGCGGGACAAGGCCGTCAACTACGTCGCCGCGGTGATCAAAAGCGACGACGGGAGCGAATGGGGAAGCTGGCCAATATTTTTGCCCTTCGCTTTCGCGGCATCGATCCTGAAAAGTTGCTCAATCGGCTCCTTCCTTGGTTTGGATGGGTTTTCAGCACCGGCGCGTTGATGTTCTTTCTGATGTTCGGCTTGGCGGCGATCACATTGGTGCTTGTTCAGTGGGACAAGTTTCAATCGAAGCTACCAACCTTTGAACAGTTTTTCTCGGCCGAGAACTGGCTGTTTCTTGGAGCGACGATGGCGATCGTCAAAATTTTGCATGAGTTCGGTCACGGACTCAGTTGCAAGAAATTTGGGGGCGAATGCCATGAGATGGGATTGATGTTTTTGGTCTTTACCCCCTGCCTGTACTGCAATGTCTCCGACTCATGGATGTTGAAGAACAAATGGCAACGTGTTTTTATTGGTGCGGCCGGAATGTATGTCGAATTGATCCTGGCATCGATGGCGACATTCCTCTGGTGGTTTAGTACGCCGGGGATGTTTAACTTTCTTTGTCTATCGGTGATGTTCATCTGTTCGGTTAGCACCGTCGTCTTTAATGGCAATCCGTTGTTGCGATTTGATGGCTACTATATCTTGATGGACATACTTGAGATCCCCAATCTTCGGCAGAAGAGCACGGAAGTCCTCAAGCGATGGTTTCAGTCGAAATGTTTGGGCCTTGAGCTTCAAGACAATCCGTTTTTACCCCGTCGCAATCTGTTTTGGTTCGGACTCTTTACGATTGCGGCCAGCATTTATCGTTGGGTTGTTGTTTTCGGAATTATTTGGTTCTTGAACCAAGTATTGAAGCCGTACGGTCTTGAAGCAATCGGGCAGATGTTTGCGGTCGGGGGGGTGATTGGAATGATTGTTCAGCCATTCGTACAGATTTACAAGTTTTTCAAAGTTCCAGGTAGAGCGTCCAAGATGAAGCGCAAAAATGTCTTGACCAGTTTAGCGGTTGCCGGAGCGATTATCGCGGTGATAGCCTTTGTCCCTTTCCCGTTCAGCGTGAAATGCGCTTTCGAAATCCAACCTCAGGATGCGCTGCAAATTCGAACCATGGTCCCAGGGCGTTTGGTCAGTTGGAATCACAAGCCTGGGGATTTGGTTCGCGCAGGCGAGGTGATTGCCAAGCTCGAAAACACCGATTTGACGATTCAGGAGAATAAACATTTCAGCGATATGACTCTGGCTCAGATTCGCAAAGATCAGCTTGAACGAAATTCCTTATTTGACGAAAAGAACAATGATCGGCTCAAGTCGCAGATTAAAGCCTTAGAATCATCGATCGAGTTACTCCAGCAAGTGCGCATGAAAAAGGCCCAGCTCAATGTCGTGGCACTGCGTGATGGGATGATCATCGAGCCTCCCAGCAAGCCGGTCTCGAAGGCAGCGATCGCCGAAGATCAACTTCCAGGATGGGCAGGCAACCCCTTTGCGGCTGTGAATAGTGAAGCTTTCTTCACAGAAGGGGACGTCCTGTGTGTCGTGGGCGACCCAACCAAAATGGAAGCCATTATCGTCATCGATCAATCCGATATCGATTTGGTAAAAGAAGGGGATGAAGTGGAACTCATGCTTGAGTCCGCGCGTCTCAACAGCGTGACTGGAAACATCACGAGGATTTCAGATTCCGAGATGACGGAAAGCCCAGAAAACCTTGCGCTTCAGTCGGGAGGAAATCTTAATACCGCTCAAGATGAAACGGGGAAAGTCCGCCCGATCAGTACTTCGTATCAAGCAACTGTTCCTATCGAGGCCAAGCATGTTCCGATGCGATCCAGTTACCGCGGAAAGGCGAAAGTCCACTTGGAATGGAAATCGCTTGGTTGGCGATTGTATCGGTTCTGTTTAAAGACTTTTAACTTTGACTTTTAGTCGCATCGTAGTGGCAAATCGCACTGTTTCTATCGGAAACTTGCTAAGATGAAGGCGACTTGATTCACTTCGAAGACTTTGTGTGTTACAAACAGGGCACGGCCCCTTTTCATTTTTACTTTAGGAGTTACCAAACATGGCAAACGAAGAAACTACATCCCCAGAAGTAGCCGAGGCGGCCGGACAAGCTGCGCAACGCCCCGCGCAACAACAGCAAGTTCAAGTCCAAGTGAAAGACGACAACGCGATTGCTTGCTACGCAAATTTTTGCCGCGTTACCGGTTCGCCGGAAGAACTCATCGTCGATTTTGGTTTGAATCCACAGCCGGTTGGCATTCCCAAGGATCCGATTGTCGTCCAGCAACGGATCATTATGAACTTCTTCACCGCCAAGCGATTGCTAGCTGCGTTGCAAATGTCGGTTCAGCGACACGAGTCGGTCTTCGGTGTTCTCGAAACCGATATTCAAAAGCGTCTGCGCGTCCAGTCGTAAATAGTTCACGACCAACTCGTTGATTCACACAACACATTTTCTGTTGAAGAGCCGCCATCCAACGATAGGCGGCTCTTTGCATTGTTAGAGATCGACTCATGTCACCCGGTGTGACACCGTTTGTGCAACACAAAGGGCGACAACGAGCGGGCCTGAGAGCCCGAACTTCCCCACGAAGATGTGGGCGAGGTAACGCGTAAGCCGGACGGTCTCTAAAAGGCTGGAGTTCAACGCGAAGTGGCTCTGCCTTATCGGAACGCGGCTACTTCTTCGCTGGTACCTGCGCCGATGCGGAAACGACGGGGCTGGACTGCCAATATTCTGTCTCGGGAACTTCGCGGAACTCTGCGATGTTAGCGGCGCAGCGAGCAATGCGAGCGTGATCGTCTTGGCTAAGCTGCCAGACAGGAATGAGTCGGCAGATGATTACATTTTCTTTTCCGCCCTCGTGCGTTCGTCGTCGGATTTCAGTCGGAACAGCTCCATGTTCGGCGATTAAGCGGTTGAGTTCCATTCGAAGATAGGGCGGAAGTTTGGGTTGGGTCACCGCATTGAGTCGGGAAGACCAATTGGCGAAATCGGCATACTGTTTCGCGATATCTGGCTTGGGAGCCTGTTGCGTGACCGCTCGATACTCCATGAAGTCGTTAACGACGGTCGCGACTGTCTTGCCATCAACTTTGGTTTCATACGACGAATCGCGGACGGCAGTGATCTTGTCACCCGCTTGGGCTCGGGCGCCCGCTACCATCGTTTGAAGTTGTTCCAGCAGGAGTGTTGATTTGACCATGCGTTGTCGATCGAGCAAAACAATGCGATTTCGATTGGGATCAACGACTGTGATGAGGCCAGTCTCGGATTCTTCAAGGTCGTAATAGACCCCTTGTGAGAAGAGGGTCAGTGTTTGTTTGACTGGAGGCTTTTTCTCGTCGAGATAGATATCCGTGGCAATTCGAAAGGCGGACGGTTTGGATTCCTGGGCCGCAACGGAATTGTGCCAGCAAAACGGGGCGTTTAGTGCCAAGGTCCAGCAAATTAAGGCGATTTTCTTGATAGTCAGCATTGATCTCATCCTCTTGGGATCGACTTGTAGCACATTTCGCGGGATGATGTCGAGATTGTTTCATCCTCTCCCTACCCTATCCGTGCTCAAACCCGTGTGCCGAATCTGCACGGTTAAGATAGCGCAACACCGGAATCTACATTTGCTTCGAAGTCGACTCATCTCTGCTTTCATCTTGATCGGTTCGGTCTTGATCATGATATTCATGGATGGATGGAAGCCGCTCTTCAATTCACCCGGTCTTTGGCTCGTACCGGTAATGTTCTTTTTTGCTCTGGTGACTGCCTTTGAGTTTGGTCAACTTGTCAGTAAACACGTCGCCATTTCACCTTGGTCGGGAACTTCGCTAACGTGTCTTGTCTTGCTGATCACGTCGATCCCGATCTTTTATCGAGCAGTGACGCAAAAGCCATATCCTGAAGCCTGTCCCATTGGAATTTTGGGATGGATCGGGTTGGGTTTACTTCTGGCCTGTGGCATTGCTGCCCTGATCATGCTTCGAAGTTACTCGCTTGGACAGTCGCAGACACTTGAGCGATGGGCACTATTGACGTTGATTACCGTCTACGTGGCTGGTTTTTGCAGTTTGTGGATCGCGATTCGATTATTTGGTGAACCTACTCGTTCGTTGCTCAATCTAGTAGGGATTATTGCGGTAGCAAAAATCACCGATGCAGCGGCGTATTTTACCGGTCGGTTTCTAGGCAAGCACAAACTCTGTCCTTCGATCAGCCCTGGCAAAACAATCGAAGGCGCCGTTGGGGGATTGGCGTCGGGAATCGTTGCGTCGATCATCTATTTTCAATTTTGCGTCCCAACTTGGACACCTGCGTCCGAGGGTTCGCATACGATTGCATGGTGGGGCCCGCTTGTTTTTGGTGTCCTGATTAGCCTAGTCGCCATGATTGGTGACTTGATTGAATCTGTCGTCAAACGAACTGTTGGAGTAAAGGATAGCGGACAGTTGCTGCCTGGCATGGGTGGCATCTGGGATGTAACTGATTCCTTGCTTCCGACCGCCGCCATTGGATACGTTGGATTGATCGCCAAATGGATTTGAGTCGTTCGAAACGTGTTTTAAGCCATAAAGAATCACTAAGTCGAGTTTAAAATTATGTCTGAAGCAACACTGACTCTCTCGGATCCCCAAGTTGTTTTGCAACTATTTGGTCCGAACGATTCTAATCTTCGACAAGTCAGGAATCAGCTTGGGGTGGCTATCACCCATCGTGGTGGAAAAATCCGCGTTTCTGGCGAGAGCGATTCGGTTCGGATGGCGACGGAGATTCTTGAACGCTTGAAAGAGCATGCGTACCGACACGGTCAGATTAGTCCCGAGGAGGTTGCTGAGCAACTAGCAAAGTTGAACGCACCCCGATCGACAAATAATAATGGGCGAAGCTCGGTCGAGAAGCATGCTCCTGAGCGGATCGATTCACAGACGCTCCCCGTGACAGAATTTCGTGGCGAAGTCGCCATTGGGCATCCTCAGCGACGAATTAAACCACGAACCGAAGGCCAAGCTGCCTATGTCGAAGCGATCCGCAGGCACGATATGACTTTTTGCATCGGGCCGGCTGGGTGCGGAAAAACCTATCTTGCGGTCGCTACAGCCGTAGAAGCCCTCAAAGCTAGGATTATCCGCAAGCTTGTCCTAGTCCGTCCGGCGGTAGAAGCTGGGGAAAGTTTAGGATATCTGCCGGGGGATTTACAAGCCAAGCTGAATCCGTACCTCCGTCCGCTGCTCGATGCGATCAATGAGATGGTAGACTATGATCATGTGAAGTATTTGATGGAGCAAGACACAATTGAAGTCATCCCGCTCGCCTATATGCGGGGCCGAACTTTGAACAACGCGTTTATTATTTTGGACGAAGCCCAGAATTCGACCGTCGCTCAGATGAAGATGTTCCTTACCCGCATGGGTGAAGGGTCGAAGGTTGTGGTCTCCGGAGATATTTCCCAAGTCGACTTGCCGCCGGGCGTGACCAGCGGCTTGCGCGATGCAGTTCAACGATTACAAAACGTCCCTGAGATCGCTTTTGTACGACTGAACGAAGCAGACATAGTTCGTCACGCCTTAGTCAAAAAAATCGTGAATGCTTACGAATCGCCGCGCAATCAATCGCAGCCGACTCCGGCGCACGAAGATCGATAACCCCGTCCTCGCGAGCAAAACCGTTGCTCGCTATGTATGTCCTCCAATTCGTCGATACGCACTCGCAGCGATCGTGTAGCCGCTATTCAAATCGAATCGATTTGGTATCGCAGTTGGCGTCAATTCACGCAGCCCTCTGCGTTGATCCGATTGAGTATCGCGCTTGCCGCATCGCTCATCGTGATGTATTCCGTCAAGGCGTGGAATCCACCCTTCGCGTATCGACAGGGTTATATACCGCCGCGAGCTATCATGGCTCGTGTCTATTTCGAGATGACTGATAAGGCCAAAACGGACTCACGGAAAGCCGATGCGGCCCGAAGCGTTATCTGTTACTACGAAAACCGCAACCAACCGCTAACCCAACTACGAGGCGCGGCGAAGGATCAGATCCTTCGCTTACGTGGCGATCTTCAAGTCGCCAACTTAACTCTTGAACAACGGGACGTTCTTAAAAATTTTCTCCCCAAGAATGAAACCGAACCCAAGCTGAGTCAGCAGGAGGCTCTCTCGGCTATCCACGCCGTTCTCGACGAGGAAGCACAACTCGAGCGATTTGATCTGGTCTTACGGTCGGTGCTAACTCCGATCGAAGAAACCGGACTCCTGAAGAACCTTTCGCACAAAATCGAAGACGGCAATCAAGCCTTCATCCGAGTCTTTGAGAGTGGTCAAGAATCCAAAGCGGTTGATATCGAAGTGCCCCGGGTGAGAATCGCGGAAGTCAGCCTCACACTTAAAGAATCGCTCCTGCGAGAGTTTCGTCGTGAATTTGATAAGCCGGAGTCGGAAACCGTTGCGACATTGGTCAATAATTTTCTGCAAGCCCAACTGTCCGAGACGCTCACCATTCGACAGGACTTAACGGAGCAAGCCCGAGCAAAGCTCGAAAGTGAAGTCAAACCGGCGAAGATAACCTTCTTCTCATCCAAGACGACTTTGGTTGGATCAGGGAAACCGCTTCGGGCGAGCGATATTGATGTTCTTCGGGCTGAGTATAACGCTTGGATCGATAAGCAAAGTTGGATTGAGCAAGCCATTCGCCTAGCAGCCTTCGGCGGCATGGTCGGTGCCCTTTATCTACTGTGCGGTCTTTTTTTTCATTATCAATTTGATCGTTCCCTTTTAACCGATACTTGGAAGCTCTCGCGAGTGCTTGGGCTCTCCACCGCGACGATTCTCCTAAGTGGCTTGATGTCGCGCGACCCTTGGCACGCCGAGTTGTTGCCGCTGGTCATGTGTGCGGTTACATCTTCGATTGCCTATGGGCGAAATGTTACGCTCGTGCTTTATACCGCGCTGGCGCTCGGAACAACGCTCACGCTGGGCCTTGATCTTGCCAAGTTCGTGATTCTGATGGCGGCTGGTTGCTCGACTTCGCTGATGCTTGGACGAATACGAACGCGAACGCGACCGATTTATGTCACTGCCGTCGCGGCCTTGGTGACTGCGCTAACCACGATCGGCGTCGGAATTATGGTCGGTCAAGTTCACGGGATTTATGACGAAATGGAGATGGCGCCTGGTCTTACCCTCCTATCCGAGGCCATAAAGACTCCGCCCAAAGCGAACTGGATTTTCTTAAGTCAACTGGTAAAGGAAGCTGGCGTAAACGGCGTTTATACCGTACTTGCCGGCTGCGTCATGATCGCACTATTGCCGTTTATTGAAAAGATGTTCGCTGTGCAAACGGATTTGAGTTTGCTTGAACTTGGCGACCCCAGCCACGCGCTTCTTCGACAACTTGCCCAGCGTGCACCTGGGACCTACAACCATAGTATCAATGTCGCAGCCATTGCCGAAGCGGCAGCCGACAGCATTGGGGCGCACGGATTGCTCACTCGCGTTGGGGCCTATTTTCACGACATCGGCAAAATGTTTAAGCCGACCTACTTTATCGAGAATCAAGCTCAAGGTGCAAATCGGCATGATAGTTTACAGCCTGCCATGAGCACACTCGTCAT
>JANOAI010000356.1:0-15211 GCA_031411055.1 Pirellulaceae bacterium | reverse complement strand
CGCCAAAGCTGAAGTTACCAAGCATTTCGAAGAAGGTGTGGTGATAGGCGGTGCGACCCACGTTATCAATATCACCCGTTCGAAGACACTTTTGACAGGTCGTAGCCTTAGTAAAATCGAGTTTGACTTTTCCAAGAAAGTGGTCTTTAAACTGATTCATCCCGGCGGGCGTAAACAGAACTGATGGATCCCATGTCGGAACCAAGACGTCGCTTGCTTGACGATGGTGGCCTTTGGATTGAAAAAAGGAGAGGTACTTTTCTCGCAGTTCGTCCGTTTTCATAGCGATCTATAAGTTGAGGGAATCTGGTTTGGAGGACTCGAATCCACCAACAAAAGCCTGCCCAGTATACCGCTCATCTGGTTTTTGTTAACGACAAGCGATTAACCGGCGGATTTGATAGCACCCATGGCGGCAAAGCACGAGTTTTTGTGAAGCAGTTCCACCTGGGAAAAACCAACCTTGCGGAGCAATTCCAGCTGAAAGGTGACTGGTCTTGGAGAATCCTCTTTATCGATGTAGTCGTAGACTTGGTCGCGATAGTTTTCGCCATTCAAGCCGACCAGATAATCCCCATATCGACACCACATCATCGCCTGGACCGATTCGGCTTCGTGCGAAACAAGGTCGGTAATCCAGAAGCTACCACCCGGCTTCAAGACTCGAAAAACCTTTCGAAAGGCTGTGTCCCAGTCACCATCGTCCCTTAAATGATGGAGGACGGCAGCAG
This sequence comes from Pirellulaceae bacterium, assembly GCA_031411055.1. Taxonomy (GTDB): domain Bacteria; phylum Planctomycetota; class Planctomycetia; order Pirellulales; family Pirellulaceae; genus JAIYDQ01. Next base: position 14,480 of record JANOAI010000356.1, on the reverse strand, counting down.
CCAACACGACGTCATAGGATTCCGTCGACAAAGCGATTTCTCGAAAGTCACCGTGAAATGTCCGGATGTTCCCCCGATTGATTTCGGACAATCGTTGGCAAGCTCGGGCCAGCATGGGTTCGCTCAAGTCAAGCAAATCCGCATCGAAATCATAATGGGTGAGCTGTCGAAGGCGCAGCGTGTTATTCCCAGCTCCACAACCGATATCAAGAACGCGGTGGATGGATGGCGTCGCGGCAATTGCCGCATGCGTGATTAGCTCCATCGCTAGCGGCGCATCGATAGTTGCGGCCTGGCCGGTATCGAGGTTCGAAAAACGCTCGACATCTTGATCAAAGCGTTTCTGGATTTCGTCGATCGATGACTTTTGATGAAGCGGAGTGGTCATCGAGGTGCAATTGAACTTAAATGCTTACGCGTTCAACATAATCGCCGGTTCGGGTATCGATCTTGATAACATTACCGATCTTGATGAACCCGGGAACGTTGAATTCGGCGCCAGTCGAAACTTTAGCCGGTTTGGTGACGCTGGTTGCCGTATCACCTTTCGTTCCGGGTTCCGTTTCGATCACTTCCATTTGAACGTGTGACGGAGGCGAAAGTGCGATTGGATTGCCGTTGAACAAGAGCAGACCACAAGGCAAATTCTCAGTTAGAAACTTCCAGTGCTCGTCAACCTGTTCGGCCGTCAGCTCATACTGCTCGAAGTTTTCCACGTTCATAAAGACATAGGTTTCACCTTGCTTATAAAGAAAGGTGGTTGAAATGTCTTCCACGTCTGCGACTTCAAGTTCGTCGCCGCCTTTGAGTGTCCGGTCGAGAATGCTTGGACGAATCAAGTTCTTCAGCTTGCAACGGTACAAGGCGTTGCCTTTACCTGGCTTAAAGAAGTCGACATCCTGCAGCAAGTATGGCTCGCCATCGATCTGTACTTTGAGTCCCTTCTTTAGGTCACTAGTCTTATAGACTGCCACGTCGCATTACTCTTATTCTGAACAACCGTACACCGTCGCGGCCACCGTGGCCTTGAATCCGGGCTCGAATCTTATCCGAAGCCGTCACGGCCTAACAGTCCAAACAACTTATCGAGAAGCGAATCGATAACCGGCGTTCGCGGGTTTGAAAACGGATAGGTGATAACTGGCCGACCAGGCGAGAAATTGTTCAATCAGGAGGAATAGGACGAGTAGCAAGAGGAGCAGCCCCTGCCGATTGGTTAGCCCGGCCAATGCAACCGTGGCAGAAAGCGATTCTGCCGTTCGGTACTTGGCTTCGACGGGACGCAGCCCTGACAACAGATCCGAGGCGGATATTTTTTTGAGTTCGCCTTCCTGGGACGGGGTATTGCGAGCGAAATTCTTGACTAGACGTTCGCCGGCTAAAGCTGTCGTCCAGACTTCGGTAACGCCAGGGGAAAGCAACGCACGAGTCTGCTCCAAATTCTGTCCAGCAGGATCGACCGCGATCCGCAACCCAAGCATCGGTTCAACTTTTGGAGCTGCAACCATCATGATGGATTGGCGGAGCGCGCTTTTTCCAATGCCCGGCAAGATGACTTCGCTATCGGGCGTCGCCTCTCGCGATGAAAATGCCACTTCGATCGGAGTACCAACCAGTTCGGCTGAGGTGGCCGTTCGAAAAGAAGCCAAATAACCCATCGTTTTTAGCATACCGACGACGAACGTGGGGTCTTGTGGCCATGTTGTCCAGCGAGGGTCCAATGCAGTTCCCAATGCGATGACCCGGCCTTTTCCAAACGGATGGTCGATCATGAGCGGACTGCCATCGCGAAGATTGAGGATCGATTGCCAAACCGGACGCGATAGAGTCGCCCCAGCCTCCGTTTCCTTGGGCTTGTTCGTCGCAAACTTGGCATATTGAAAAACGCGAACAAACTGAAAGGGCGAATTGCTCGAACCGAGCAGCGGTCCGAAGATTTGATGGTTCGTAGGCAGCATGTCTGGCGAAGCTGCTCCATCCAAGGACGGACTCAGTTCGTTGACGCGTTCAATGGCTGTCGGCAAGAGCCCTTGTCCATTTCGATACCAGTCGCGATTGATCCGATCGATATCCGATTGCGCCAAATTTCCACCGACAAAGAGTGCCAGTCCGCCTCCTTGAGAAACGTATCCTTCGAGATTGGATAGAGCTCGCTGATCCAGATTGTTTGTATTGAGGAGAACAATGGCGGCGTAGCTGTTAAGAATCTCCACCGACGTATCACGCAAAAAGGAAGGACTCTCGGTAGTCGGACGCCAACCAGTCCGCATCATCCCGCCTGGATTGAGCGTTGCATTCAGGAAGAAGGCACCTCGTCGCGAGACATCCCCATCGATCACCAAAAGTTGTTGATCCGCCACGACGTCTAGCACCGAACCATAGGAATTATCTTCGAGAAGTGGATCGTCCGGCAGCTGTGCTTGAACGACGTGCGAACCGGCGTTCGAGAAGATGACTTGAAAACGTCGCGAAACGGTTTCCCCGGCTGGAATCGAATCCAGCACCAAGGTTGGAAGGACCGTTTCCTTTCCGGAGGCAAAACGATCCACACGGGGTTGTGTTTCTCCTGGAATACTCTCGAAAGACTTGAGCGTTAGATTTACATTCCTGGCGGCAGAGGCCCCGGGATTCCGAATATCCACTCGCATCATCACCGGGACACCAGCCGCCAAAATTTCTTGGTCAGGCTGAAGCGAAACAACCGAAAGGTTTTCTCTTGCGACGGGTGCACAGTCGATCAGCTGAAGTTCGACCTTGGCGGCTTTCAACGGTTCCAAGGCGCTTCGAATCGCTTGAGACTGCCTCCAATCACGCTCGCGAAAATCACTTACCAGATAAACAATGGCTTGTTCGTCCGAGGCATTGCGAACGAGCGGCGAAATCGTTTCGATCGCCGCGATCGGCGATAAACTAAGTCCGACCGGCGAAGTCAGATTGAGCGGTTCCAACAACGAGGCTGGGTTGGTCGGAATCGACCGCGAGAGAAGGTCGGCTACAGTATCCGCCGGTTGAATGGACTTCGAATTAGGGCTTTTCCCAAAACCGTACTTCTCCCCCTCGCCCCGCTTCGGGGAGGGGGAGCTGGGGGATGAGGGGTCAAGTTTATCGGTAGAGTTCTTGATCGGCTCGTTCGCGTTGTGAATCGCATCCAGCGAAAGGGCCCGGCTGTATCTTATGAGCGTGACTTGATGGCTGCCTTGATCGTCGGCAACGGAACTTAGCAATGAAGAGATCGATTTAAGCCCTGATTGGTAAACGGACGTCCCAAGGATCGAGTCCCCCATCGACTGGCTATCGTCGAGCAAAATATAGTGATGTGTCACCGTCTGGCCAAAAATCGAAAGCCAGCGGGCACCGGTGACCCATTGGGCGAGAAGCAGGACAAGCAAAGCCATGATCGCCATGCGAGAAAGCAACAACAGCAGTTGCTTCATCCAAACCCAGCGTCGATGTTTGCGATAGCTTTCGACCAAGAAATCCATGGCCGCCCACTTTGTCCGCCGATGGCGCAGCAAGTTGATCAAGTGCGCGATCAACGGCACTAAGACCAGCAAGAACCCCCAAGTTAACGGTTGAAAGACAAATTGCATTTAACGTTTTCTCATGTGCGCCATCCGCGCAGCTAGAAACGATGTCAGCGTCGCATCCATGGCTTGGCTAGTCGGCGTCAATTGATAATCAATCTGGTACGAAGCACAAGTTCTTCGAACGCGATCAAGAAATCGTTGAAGAGCTTCTAAGTATCCTTCACGCAGTGCTCGTGGATTGCACGCGAGCGGATCGAGTCCTTCTAACCCCTCAAATCGCGTCGGGTCATTGAATGGGAAATGGATTTCGTCATCATCAAGAACGTGGAAAACCAGACAGTCATGTCCCGCTTGTCGCAAGGCGGCTAAACCCTTGAGAATCGATTCGTCCGAGCCGAGAAAATCAGTGATTAAAACGATTAGCGAACGACGCGGATAGCTTTCCCGTACCTCGCGAAAAACAGCTTTGAGATCGGTTTTTTCATTGGTCGTTTGCTGTTCGAGCGATTTGAAAATCGATTGAAGGTGCTTGCGTCCCGCTCGCCATGGAAGTTTGACGCGAATCTTCGTATCAAAAATCGTTAAACCCACAGCATCTTGCTGACGAAGGCATAGAAAGCTCAAACTGGCCGCGATCGTGGCCGCGTAATCAAACTTGTTTAGCTCGCCACGTCCGTAGCTCATGCTTTCCGAGGCATCGACGAGGAGCGTACATCGGAGGTTGGTGTCCTCTTCGTATTGCTTGATATACAGCCGATCTTGCCGGCCCCAGACCTTCCAATCGATATGCCGGAGATCATCGCCAGGCGTGTACTCGCGATGTTGAACGAATTCAACCGACTGTCCGAAGTATGGGCTACGATGCATGCCGGAAAGAAATCCATCGACGATTCGCCGCGCCCGAAGTTCGAGCGGTGCGATCCGTCGAAGGGCTTCAGGATGCAAATATTTTTTGGAATCGGGCATCGCGAAGGAGTTCGTCTTGTTCAGTTGGAGTGTTTTGCAAAATGCGATCAATTACATCATCACTTCGAATACCATCACTTTCTGCCGCAAAGTTCACGTTTAAGCGATGTCGCAATACCGGCTTGGCCAGGTACTGAATGTCTTGTGGATCCACATGCGTGCGACCAAGCAAGGCGGCCCGAGCTTTGGCGCCGACAATCAAGAATTGAACGGCCCGTGGACCAGCTCCCCAACCGAGTTGTTCGCGTACGAAATCGGGGATGCCTGGCTGCGATACACGCGTCTGCCGCACAACTGCCAGAGCATATCGAATCACATTTTCCGAAACTTCGATGCTACGGACAAAGTCCTGTAGCTGCATGATCTCTTGCCCAGTGATCACGTTTTCGGCACGATCTTGAATCACTCCCGTCGTTCGCCTCGCCACCTCGAATTCTTCCTCGAAGTTCGGATAGTCGACCAAAATCTTGAACATAAAACGATCTTGTTGAGCTTCGGGGAGCGGATACGTTCCTTCTTGTTCAAGCGGATTTTGAGTTGCCAAGACGAAGAACGGTTCAGGCAATTCATGCCGTTTACGTCCAACCGTAATTTGTCGTTCCTGCATCGCTTCCAACAACGCGGCTTGCGTCTTCGGTGGCGTTCGATTGATTTCATCGGCCAGGACCACGCTTGCAAAGAGGGGACCTTCGAGAAACCGACGTTCGCGCGTGCCCGTCGATTTGTTTTCCTCGATAATGTCGGTTCCGGTAATATCGGCTGGCATCAAATCCGGGGTAAATTGGATTCGACTGAAGGTCAGGTTCATCGTTCGGGCCAACGAACTAATCATGAGGGTTTTGGCGAGCCCGGGCACACCCTCTAGGAGGCAGTGACCGCGACTGAAGATACCAATCAGCAGTTGCTCGACGACTTCCTGTTGACCCACAATCGTCTTGGACATTTGTTCCAAGATCTGTTTGCGGGCTGTCTGAATGCGATCCAATAGGGGATGGCCGCTGACATAGTTACTCATCCTGATGCTGGTCCTCTCGGGTTACTTGGCAAGCTATTTATTTTCTTTTTTCGGGTCGTCTAGGAATGTCAAATATGTCACCCGGAATATTTCCGTCTATGGGGGACATTCTAGATTGTAGACGTTCGACGAATTCTTTGGGGACCTGTGATTGAAGCTCAGCTTTGGTGATCTTGCCGATTTCGAGAGTTTCTTCGGCTGCGTTGGCAGGATTGTCCTTGTCACTCCAGCGGATCGAAATATTGGAATCGCCTCGTTGGATCAAAAGTCCTGGCTTTTCGAAATCCGCTTGATATTGAAAAACTAATCCGTGGGATCCATCGAGGTAGTCGTTGGCGAATAACAAGTTGCCATCGCGAAGATCGAGAAAAGCCATCGACGTCGATTCGGTGGTTACATTTTCAACTTTGAAGCGAAATTGACGCTCGAGGGTAACGATCGGCGTGACACGAAGTTGGCTGATGGGAAGCAAATACTGATGGATAATTCGAGGTTTGTTCCAAAGTGGGGCTCCGTCGGCGTAATTTAACGCGATCATTGGACCTCGACATAGTTTAGCGCTATCACTGCTTCGCGACTTGGAAGTCCCCTCCACGTCAAAACTCGGGTCGTCCGTAATAAGTAGCATCCGGTCACTAAACCGTTCTAAAGCCATCGACTTGGTATTGATGTTTGGTGGTAATTCAATCGTGTACGATTTTTCTTCGGCAGTGGCGAGATTCCAAAAAGTCAGCTGACCTTGTTTGTTGAGCGCGACGAAGCGTTCTTGCTGACAAACATCGGCGACCACTCCCGTTGCAAAACTAGCCTCACGGACGACTTTCCCTGAAAATGCATCGAAGAGCTTAAACGTAATCATGTTCGCTTCATCGCGACGGTTAACGACGGCGCCCAAAATATGTCGACCCGAACTGCACCAAACATCGACCTGGTCATTCCAAATGAACTCTTCGATCAGGCGACCATCGCGTGCATCCAGAACGAGTCGCTTGTTTTGCGCATGATCTAAGACGCACATCTGCATCTTGTCGATCGCGATCGTCGGAAGTGATGGTGATTCACCTCCGAGTCCCGTTCGCGACCAACGACGTAAACCGGTCCGTGGATCCAACGCTATGAGGCTGTTGCCGTTATTTGCAACGACGAAGACACCCACGTGGCTAATTGCTCCGATCGCAAACCCTTTCCGATTTTTCAATCGCTTCTCGCCCCATAGCTTCGTGTCATGAGACGATTCCAATCCGCCTAGCCCGCGGCTGTTTTGGTCAGCCAGATTGTTTTTTCCGAAGGACTTGCGCCAAATGACACAATCCGAAGGCTGCTCATACATCAAGGCTTCGGCTTTAGAAATCCTCAAGGTGTCGATCGCGATTAGCTCCGTTGGCGTTTCAATAATCGCGATACTGTCGAGATAATATACGGACGGCGAGACGCCCTGATCGCCTTGCATATCTGCTTGCACGTTCAATCGTTGCGTCCCAGTTGGGTTGGCCAATTCAAGGAATCCGGCATACTTGGTGACGCTCCAATCCCTCAACGCGTTACCAATGATCTGTTTGACGATGCAGTTTTCACCACCCGAGACCGGTCGGAGTTGTTGTTCGGCAACTTTGATTTCCACCTTGGGTTTATTTCGAGGCCAGCCATCGAGGCCTTCGGAAAAACGGGTCAACGATGTGGTTGTGATCGACGCGTTGGGTTGATTGCCAATGAGGTGCGCCAAAGGATCGCTTGCCGACGGTTGGCTTAACTGACTGAGAACATCCTTCATTTCCATGTTCGAAGGTTTGGCAAGCGTTGCAGCGGCTGTCCATCGATTCGCCTTGGTCATGAGGCCGAGTCGAATTTGATTCAATTCCAATTCAAGTTTGTCGAAATTCGCCGAATCAAGGGATGAACGATCGGATGGCACGGTCGTGGTATTCCAGGACCTTTCCCAAGCTGCAACTTCCATAATTTCTTCGAGCGTATCTTCGGCCAAGAGCCACTCGCGATCTTTCGAATAATTGCGGGCGTCGGTCAGTCGAATCGATTGCCCGATTGGCAACCATCGCAACATATCCGAGCGCTGTCCGTAGTCGCGACTCGTTCTTGATTTCGCGAGCGCATCCATGCGAGGTTTCAACTGCGCTATCAACTCGAGGCGCTCCGACGGATTCATCGATTCGTAGAATTGAGCCAGCTTGGCCGAGGCCCAGATATCCTGCCGAACTTGCAAATTGATTTCTGGTTCAATCGACTCTGGCATGGTCGAACCAATTCCATAGCTATTGGTCACAATATCGTTGAATTCAAGCATTTTTCGGAAGCCAGCCAAGAATTGTTTCTCGTGCTGCAGCCCAATGATCAGCGAGACAAGGTACAGCGACCGGTCCGAGCCAAGGTTGATTACCTCTTCGTATTCGGCGACTCTCGGAGAAAACTGCTGAAAGTCGTGCTTCATGGCCATTAAGGCGACTTCTTTGAGCAGTAGACGAACTTCCGGATCGTCTCGATTCATCCGATAGGCAGCTTCAATCGCGTCGAGCGCCTCGGCAAACTTGCCTTCGGCTAAGCGGATTTTCCCTTCACGTTGAAGTCGTCCTGTCGAATTTTTGTCTTGCGCAAATTCAAGATCGATTTCAGACCGGAGGCGATCACGAATCGAATAAGCCGATAGCTCAACGGCGCTGAGTGAAATCAATTGATCCGCGGTGGCCGTCAAATTGCCAAGCGATTCGTTGACTCGCATTCGGTCGACAATTTTAGCGGAATCAAAATCGATCTCTAAAATTTCATTCACATCATTGTTCAAGATCGGCAAAAAGTAGCGTCCGCCGTTTCGGACACCACGTCCGGAGACGTGTCCGATCGACGACAACGCGAGTGGTTCCGTCCAAACGGATTTTCCATCCTTAACGCTGTAGCAATTGGCCGACTGGTCTTGGATAAACAAGACCTTATCGTTCCATACTCCTGCCACAAAAAGAGTACCGCTTCGATTCAATTCCCACAATCGTTTCCCGGAGAATAGTTCGACAGCATAAACAAGATTGCTATCTGGAGGAGCATGGATCACCGTCGTCCCGGCAATCACAACCGACGATTCTGTTGAACGAAACCTCATTGGGTGAAACTCGGAGGGAGTACCAACGCCCCACTGATTGAACTGATGGCTTGAAGTTGCATCTGGAGACAAATCGTATCGATGGGACCATCGCAAGTTTCGCGAACCCAAATCCAGACTCACCAATTGTCCGCTAAGCGTTGGGCATAGTATTTGTCCATCTGCGATCGCTGGCGTACAGCACATGTTACGGCGGATCGCGTCGCTGGCGAGCTGAACAGATTGATTGGCAATCAATTGTTGCTTCCATCGAATAGCACCCGACTCGGGAGACAAACAAAACAAATAAACTTCGCCATTAAGTTCGCCGAGGATGTAAAGATTTCCCTCATGTTCAATCGGCGCCCCCAGAAACAGGACGCCCGCTAAGCGTGGCTCCATCAATCCTGTGTCGCTACCAACTTCCCAAACGACTTTTCCTTCTTTTGGAATCGACCAAGCGTGGAGCACATTAAACGAGCTTCTACCGCGTGGTTGAGTTACCAATGCATTGCCCCCATTAAGTCGTTGATCGGATATAACGCTCGATGGCAGTTCGCTGAGGCTGTAAATATTCTGGCCATCCGAGGAAAGCTGACCAATGGCGGCTTCCCCCCAAACGCGACGAGCCAAGTAATCTGGAATCGGAAGTTCCGACGGGCTCGGATCACGAAACTGCATCCGGTCGTTGCTTACGTCTGCCGGAAGGTGACTAGAATTGTCTGTCCACATTAACTTGCCGGTGCGCAAGTGAATCCCGTAAATTCGCTGATCGTAGCTCATCGCGATCACCCATGGGGGGACAACCAGCGGGGATCGAGCTGGAATCAATAACGAGTTGCGATCGATCGATTTCTGCTTAATCGTTTTTGAAGCCGCCTCACCATGCTGATCGGATTCATGGAGTTGAAACGTCCAGTTGACTAACGGTAACGGGACTCCGGCCGGGAAATCGCCGTTTCGATTGGTGTTGCCACCCACCCATCGCGTGGTTTTCTCTTTGCGGGCCGACGCGAACAAGTTCTTGATATCGATCGCCGCGAGCAATTCTTCAGCCGATGAATCCGAAGATAAAGACTTCCCCTGCCATTGGGCCTTCGAACCGTTAGACCAATTCTTGGCCGATTCCAAAATAGATTCCGCTTGTTTCAGCTCGCCCGATGCTTTCCAACAAGCTGCAGCAAGAAGGGCCCCTCCAAACCCGAACTGCTGTTGTGCTCGACCTTGTCGCATCAGCCGGCTTAACCAGACGGCTGCTTCGAGTGGTTGACCGCTACCAATCTTCGATTCCGCGACCAGCCATGCCGCTTCGCGACCCGCCGTCGTCGGACCATAGTCACGAGCAATCCGTTCGATCGCTGACCAATCGCCAACTTTGGTCGCTTCGTCAAGTGATTGTTGTGCGACAACTCCATATCGAAGTTCAAATACCTTCATCCCGGCATCGGGGATTTCTTCCATCAGAAGCATGGCCGCATCGCGAATGGATCGCTGTTCTTTTCTTGTCCCCTTACTTTGAAGGAAAAAATCCTGGGTACCGATTTCACCACGCGGTGTTTGTGTTTCAATCCCAAGCAGCATGCCGACTGCGAGCGTGGCTTCCGTCCAAGCTTCACGATCGATCGCTTGCTTGGCCTGTTCCAACAACCTTTCGATTTCACGCGGGGCTTGAATCAAGGATCCTTCGAGGGAATCAGCCCGCATGCCGAACTGTTGGCCGAAGGAAAGTGAACTCGTAAGACAGCTTTCCAATACGATCAGGGCGATCGAAACGGCCCAGCGGCTTTTCAAATGTCTATCCATATTGACTTGAACTTTGATCTCGTCCGAGAAAGACTTCAGGGGAACAAGCTCGTATTGTAGACGAGCTACCGCATTCCCTACTACCGCTCCGGCTTGCAAAATCGCTACAAAGCTTTGAATTGCTCAAGTTGTGTTCATCGCGCCACAGGACCGGTTTACCCGTTGCAGCTATCTTTGGACGGTTACGGTTTGGAGCAATCCGTGCGATGTTTTTTGGACTCGTCGCGATCGTGTCTTACGATTCACCGGAAACCTCTCGCAATTGAGATGAAACGGGAGCCAAAAGGCAGTGTGCCAAGGATGCGATTAGCCATGACAAATGAAAAACCAAGGCTGGATATTTCGGTCGCCAGCCATGCGGCTCAAGCCGAGCGATCTTTAGCTTGCGCTGAGAATCTTCTCGACCTGTATCTTCAATCGACTTCGAGCGACCTCGCGGAGCTCGACCGGGCATTAGCCCGTGGCGATATCCTCAAAGTCGCGTCGATGGCTCATCGCCTAGAACAATCGGCTATCAAAGCTGGCGCTTGCGGAGCTGCCGAAGCTGCAGCTCAGATCGAAGCTAGCTATCGAAAAGGGACTTTTGAGTTTCTCCCATTTCAAGTCGATGCATTTCGCCAATCGCTTCAAATATCCTAGCCTTCGTTCAGTGCGTTTTGAAAAGCCACGCTCGCAGTTCTTTTGCATCGGCTTTGTCCTTGTCCCGACCCGATGCCAATATCACCCGTCGCTCTCGGGTTTCGGTAGAGGTTGTATGCGTATCCCCCAATCATCACAAATCGAACGTTGGCGGCGATCATCCATTCGCAGAATTCTTTGAAATCCGGGGGTAGCATCATAATAGGGTTTCATCAGTGTCATAAATGCCGCAAACCGCTCGTGAAAGCTGAGCGCGTTGTCATCCTCACGCGTTGCGAGCTCGGCCAAATCGTGATTTTCGAAAATTCTCAAAATACGTTCCATACGATCACTTGAATCTTGAATACATTCGGTAGCGTCGCCCTGATAATAACTATAAAGGATTTCGCAAACAGGATGATGAGCTTATCCTGGAATATACTTGCTATTCTGTGCCGATTGTTTCACCGATCCTCTGCAATTCAATGACATGACCTTTCCCATTCAAAGCCGACGGGTAAGTTTTTTAGGTAGTGAAAATCGGCGATTAGCCGGGATCGTCGACGAACCGAACGGTGAAGCGTTCGGTTCCATCTTGATGGCGCATTGTTTCACTTGTTCCAAAGATTTAAAGGCTGGCGTCCGAATTGCCCGAGGTTTGGCCGCACACGGCTGGAAGGTCCTGCGGTTTGATTTTGCCGGGCTGGGAAACAGTGAAGGGGACTTTTCACAAACAAATTTCCGAACCAATCGAATCGATTTATTGGCTGCCGCCGAATTTCTATCCACGGAATCGACATCCTTGTCATTGCTGCTTGGGCATAGCTTTGGTGGAGCTGCTTGCCTGTCGGTGGCAAATCTCATGGCGAGCGTGAAAGGCGTCGTTGCTCTGGCATCACCAAGCGAAACGGTTCATTTAGCTGAGTTTCTTGCGATGACTGACTCAAAGATTGAGCGAGAAGGTTCTGGAAGCGTCGTCATCGGCGGACGCACGTTTACAATTGCCCGTCAGATGCTTGAAGATTTCCGAAGCTACGACCTGCCAGCCGATCTTTCCAAGCTCAGCAAACCTCTCATGATTCTGCACTCGCCAAGCGACACCACCGTCGGCTATCACCATGCTATGCGAATCTACTCGCTCGCTCAACAATCCAACGAGGAAAGCCCACTGCGACCGGAAGTGAGTCTCGTTACGTTGCCGCAAAGCGACCATCTTTTAGTCAACGAACCCAAAGATCTTTTGTTCGTCGTTGGCATCGTACATGCTTGGGCCAAACGCTTGATGTCAGCACCCTAGGCCTCGTTGGGTTCATTGGTTGAATGATCGCCAGTTTGGCCAAAGTCTTGCTGACGCAGAACCAGGGACTTATGATTGCGTTCACGTGATGGTCCTTTTTACCACTCTACATGGTTTCGCATCAGCTTGTTTACGATTAATCGAAGGCGATTTCTAAAGTTCGCAGGAACGGGTATGGCCATTGGAGGTGGTTTGCTGGGCTGGGCTACCTGTATCGAGCCGCATTGGGTCGAAGTTACTTATCGTTCACTTTCGCTTGCCAGCCTTCCGCCGTCCCTTCACGGAAAACGTTTGGTTCAGCTCTCCGATTTTCATATTGGGCGAACCAATGTTGACTATCTGCGATTGACGATGAAGATCGTCAATGATCTCAAGGCAGATTTTCATGTCCTGACAGGCGACTTCATCGATCATGATTTCCCCATGGCCTGCGACCAAGTTCAGGCGGTCTTCTCGGAGCTGCAACCCGCAACCATTGCTAGCCTAGGATGCCTGGGCAACCATGATTACGGTCGCAACTGGACAAGAGTCGACATTGCTGATCGCGTTGCCGATACGCTACGCGAGCTCGGTATTCAAATCTTACGTGATGAACATGCGAACTTTGGCGGCTTAAATTTCTTTGGGTTAGACGACTTATGGTCCCCGAGATTTATGTCTCGGGAAGTCATGCATCTCGCCGATTCAAACGCGGCCGGAATTTGTTTATGTCACAATCCCGACGTTTGCGATCGGGGTGTTTGGGGGCCATTCACCGGAGCGATACTCGCTGGGCATACCCATGGGGGGCAATGCAAACCCCCTTTCCTTCCTCCGCCGAGAATCCCCGTTTTCAACAAACGATACGTCAGTGGGTTTTACGACGTAGGTGCGGATAAGACTCTCTACATCAATCGCGGTGTAGGGCATGGACTCGAAGCAAGATTCAATTGCCGACCCGAGATCACCGTCTTTTCTCTTGAACGAGCTTGAATGTATTCGATACGGTTTCGACGCTTCGTTTGACGACAATGCTATTCAATTGTCTTAAACGGGATGCTCTTTTGTCTTTAACGCGACGCGCTAGCTAGCGGTCGAATTGCTACAATTCCGGAAATTGCCGCTTGCTAGCGCGTCGCGTTACTTCCTGATCGCCGGTTCGTTGAACGATACGGTCGTTAAACAATAGACGAGGTCAATAACTTCCATGCAAAATACATTATTAAACCGAGTCGCTGTCATTACGGGTGGTTCCCACGGAATTGGAAGGGCCATCGCGTTATTGCTTGCAAAGCATGGAGCAAAGGTATTCATCGGAGATTTTAAGCTCTCTCAGACGAATGACGAAGAATTTTCGAAGCTCGGTATTTCACAATCTTATTGTGACGTCCGCGATAGTGAGTCGGTAAAAAAATGGATCGACTCAATCTTGGCTCAATCGCCGGGTATTGACATCCTCGTCAACAATGCAGGCATCGTGCTCGTCAAGCAAATTCCAGAGACGACTGAAGAAGAATGGGATGCCGTACTTGACACCAATTTCAAATCAGCGTTCCTCCTTTCACGACTCGTGATCCCTTCGATGAAAGTTCGTGGCGGTGGGGCCATCGTAAACATTGCGAGCAATGCCGGCTTGCTGCCCCGAGCCCACGATCCGGTATACTCGTCGAGCAAAGGAGCCATGATTGCCTTCACCCGTTCGCTCGCCCTATGTCATGCAGACGATCGGATACGGGTCAACGCCGTATGTCCAGGCCCGGTCTCTGAAACTCAGATCATCAACCAATCTCTTGACCAATCGACCGATCGCACAGCTTTGACGCGACAACTCATCGACGCCAGTCCTCTCGCACGTGCTTGCGGACGGATGATTACGCCGGAAGAAGTTGCCCTATCTGTCTACTATCTCGTCAGCGATGCCGCCATGATGGTGACTGGTACTTCCATTGCCATTGATGGCGGAAAAAGTCTTGGGGTTCCCCCTGCACGGTAGTCACGCATGCTGATTCGAAATTTTCGATCGCGTATCTAATTCGATGCCGACGGCATGAGCATCTTCAAACATATTTCGGCATCGCGTGCGCTCATCATGTCGGCGAAGCGCGTTGTCGGGTCGATGCAGGTCCGATGCAACTGTTGCGATGGCAGACTTGCCAAACCGCGAAAGCGTTGCTTGGTCAGTTGTTTTGC